>DATFWM010000306.1:0-8394 GCA_035259295.1 Blastocatellia bacterium
TTTTTGGTCTCAATGCTAGCGCTCGAAACGGGAATGCTCGGCGTGTTCGTCGCGATGGATATGTTTCTGTTCTACATCTTCTGGGAAGTGATGCTTGTGCCGATGTACTTTCTGATCGGGGTGTGGGGCGGCGAGCGACGCATCTACGCGGCCGTTAAGTTCGTCATCTACACAGTGATCGGCTCGCTGCTCATGCTTGCGGGAATCATCGCGCTTTATTACGTTCACGGCAGCCAGACGCTCAGCTACACGTTCGACATTGCGACGATAACGAACGATGTAAGAGCTGGCGCATTGTTATTGACTCCGACAACGCAGGCTTGGTTATTCTGGGCGTTTGCGATCGCTTTTCTGATCAAGGTCCCCCTCTTTCCCTTTCACACCTGGCTACCTGATGCGCATGTTGAAGCTCCGACAGCCGGCTCGGTGCTGCTGGCAGGTGTGCTGCTCAAGATGGGCACTTACGGATTGATGCGATTCAATCTGCCGATCTTTCCCGATGCGTCGCATCAGTTTGCCACGTTGATTTCATCGCTCGCCGTGGTCGGAATAATCTATGGCGCGCTGGTGGCAATGGTGCAGCCCGATCTGAAAAAGCTCGTGGCATATTCGTCGGTGAGTCATCTAGGTTTCGTCGTCCTCGGAATCTTCTCGTTCACCGATCAGGGAATGCAGGGTGCCTTGTATCAGATGCTCAACCACGGCGTCTCGACCGGCGCGTTGTTCATCATCGTCGGCATGATCTACGATCGTCGCCACACGCGGTTGATAGCCGAGTTCGGCGGCCTGGCGAACGTCATGCCGGTCTTCTCCGCGTTCTTTATGATCGTGACACTATCGTCGATTGCCTTGCCTTTGCTCAATGGATTCGTCGGCGAGTTTCTGATACTCATCGGGACGTTCACCTCGACCCTACTTCCGCACGCGAGACTGTTCGCTTCCCTCGCCGCTCTCGGGATGATTCTGTCGGCTGTCTATATGCTCTGGATGTATCAGCGAGTCATCTTCGGGGAAGTGCGAAATCCTGCGAACCTGAAGCTAGCGGATCTAAACTTCAGAGAGAAGCTGGTTCTCGCGCCGGTTGCCGCGCTAGTTTTGGCGATGGGCGTTTATCCAGGCCCGTTCCTCTCGCGCAGCTACCAGACGCTTCAAATTATCAAGGCGCGCGTCAATCCGCCGGCTGAGCTGGCGGCAGAAGCAAGCAGCGCAACCGAGTCAGCACCGCCAGCGGTAGCGAGCGTGAGTAACGAAAAACGCTGAATGGAAACGATTGGAATCAACTATCACGCGATTCTGCCCGAGACGATCACGGCCTCAGCCGCTGTGCTCATCATGATGATCGATGCCGTCGCGCGCAAGATTGAACGCCGGGTCGCGGGCATCGTGTCCTTGGCAGGAACAGCGGCAGCCGGAGGCGCTGTTGTCAGCCTGTGGGGGCGAAACGGCGAGACTTCTTTTCGAGGAATGATCATCACCGATGATTTCAGGCTCTTCTTCGCGATGATCTTCCTGGTAGTTGCGTTTCTAACTGTGCTGATCTCCACTCGCTGGATCCAGGACGAAGAGCTTCCGACCGGCGAGTATTTCGCGCTGCTGATGTTTGCGACCACCGGCATGCTTTTCATGTCGGCGGCCAACGATCTGGTGATGATCTTTCTCGGACTCGAGATCACTTCTATCTCGACTTATGTTTTGTGCGGCTATCGACGGCGCGACCTGCGCTCAAACGAGTCGGCGATGAAGTACTTCATCCTGGGGTCGTTTTCAACCGCGTTCCTCCTTTACGGAATCGCGTTGGTCTACGGAGCGAGCTTCAATCCTGCCGCGCATCCCGTTGCCACGACCAATCTGCAACTGATCCGAGAGCGCATCGCGTCGCCCGAACAACTTTTTTCGCAGCCCATGCTGTTAGCAGGCGCCGCGATGATGATCGTTGGGTTCGGGTTCAAAGTCGCGACGGCGCCGTTTCACGTTTGGTCGCCCGATGTCTATGAAGGCGCGCCGACGCCAGTCACCGCATTTTTGTCGACTGGCTCGAAGGCAGCGGCGTTTGCCTCGTTTGCTCGCGTATTCATCCTCACTTTTGCGGCGACTTCTATTGGGCTGAGTAGCGGAGCGCTGCACGCTTTGCAATCCGCCTCCACCACGGCGCTGGTGGTGATGGCCATCTTGACGATGACGATCGGGAATCTTGCGGCCATCGTTCAGGGCAACATCAAACGCATGCTGGCGTATTCATCAATCGCCCACGCCGGCTACGCGCTAGTGGGAATGGTAGCGAACGACTGGCGTGCGGTCGCGTTTTATCTGTTGAGCTACGTGCTGATCAACCTCGGGGCGTTTGGCATTATCGAGGTCATTGCAAGACGCGGTGACAAGCGAGTCGAGATTTCAGACTACGCGGGAATAGGATTTCAGTCACTCGGTTTGGCAAGCGCGCTGTCGCTATTCCTGTTGAGTCTCGCCGGAATTCCGCTGACCGGCGGATTCATGGCGAAGCTGCTGGTGTTCAAGTCGGCGTGGTCGGCAGGGTTCCATGCGTTGGTAGTGATTGGCGTGATCAACAGCGCGATCTCCTGGTACTACTATTTGCGAGTAATCGTCGCGATGTTCTTCGCGGAGCCTGCAACCAGGTTTAAGCCGCCCGCGCTGGCGCGTTCGATGGCCGCGGCATTACTGCTAGCCTTGCTTGGGACTTTGTATCTTGGGATCATCCCGGGCCGCGTACTGGATACTCTTGAGCGGGCACGCGACCAGATGACGCAAGCGAGAAAGTGAAATCGGTACAGCCCAAAGTCGAATCAATCGAGAAACATCTTGCGCGCCATGTCGGCCCGGTCAAAGCCGACGACATCGCCGCCGAGATCGCTCGACAACTCGGCGACTCATCAATCGCCGCGATCTACCGAGACAAGATTCGAACGCAACGAACGCGCCAATACGAGCTGCGCGCGCCCACGCGAGGATCCATCGAAGTGTTACATACGTTGCTCGGAATCGAGTTGAAGGTGAGCAACCGCCGACTGCTCTGTCCCGACTTGGCAACCGCACGATATCTGTCGGTATTCGCGCGTCTCGGCTGCGACGTGATTGCCTTGCCCTACGACATCACTCAAATCTCATGGATTGCCGATGAGCTTGAATCAAGCTGGCATCGGATGATGCTCTTGATCGATCACTTCACCGACGGACGAACCGAGCGGCTGCGCAGCGCGGTTCGGCGGCGGTTGATCGGCGAAGCGCGCGCAGCCATCGAAGAATCGGGAGCTGGACTAAAGTTTCCTGAGTTCAAGCCGGTGCATCGGCGTCCGAGGTGATCGGTGACTACTTAACGCCGCTGACCTTCTTAACTTCCGCGATGAGCGTCTCGTCGGGCGGGCGATCCTGCGGGTCCTTGCCAACGTGCAGGTAGCGAATCCGACCTTCTTTATCGAGGATGAACACCGATGGATGAGCGATGCCGTCATGCTCGGCGACGTTCAGTATTCCGTACGAAATGATGGTCTTCCTGTCAGAGTCCGAGAGTATCTGAAACTTCGCACCAGTCGTTTGCGCCATCGACCACGCGAATGACTGGTTGTCCACGCTGACGGCGATCAACTCCGCGCCCGCTTGTTTGAACTTATCGTAATCCTCAGCCAACCTGGTGAGCTGCATCGTGCAGGCCCCTCACCAAAAGCCGCGATAAAAGATAAGGAGGACCGGGCTGCGCTGAGTATACTCGTAAAGCGTGACCAGCTTGCCGTCTCCGTTTGGCAGCGCGAAATCAGGAGCTTTGTCCCCCACCTTGAGCGTCAGTTTGGTTCCTGGCGTGACTGGCGGAGCTTTGGGTGGCGCAAGTGGAGATTGTGCCGATTGCGCGTAAACTCCAACGGCCAAGGCGATCAGGACGAGGGAACCGAGAATCGCTTTCATTGTTTCATAAAATCTAATTTGTGCGATGAGTAATTGTCAACGGCCGGATTTCAGCGCTCCGCTTCTGAGGGTGCGCGTCATCTTTTCGCGTAATCCCACCCACGGCAGTGGATTGTTAAGGCCCGGCCTACAAAAGAGAGGCGTGGCTGCTCCGGGAATCCCACCCACAGCAGTGGGTGGATGTTTCAGGTTCAGCCTTTGGCCGTAGAGCACGATCGCGAGGAGTTTGTGGTCTCGCTGGTTATAGGCAGCACTTGAACGATCCACCCACTGCCGTGGGTGGGATTCAGGGAAGTTCGAGTGCGCCCGTCTTTGTAGGCTGGGTTTGAACGATCCACCCACTGCCGTGGGTGGGGTTGCGCCAAAAGCTGACGCGCACCCCGCTTCTGATGTTGCGTGGACATTGTCTTCGGCAATGGGTTATCTTCATACTACTAACAGCTCAATGCGGCGGGAGGAAGCATCTATGCACCGAGTTCTGTTTCATGCTCTTGCCATTGTCTCCATTGCGACAGTTTTGGCTTGTAACGTAGCGAGTGCTACTGTGGCGCTGCCAGATCCTTTGGTGGATGAATCGCTCGCGCCGGCGAAAGGTACACGAACCGCGGTCCTTGCGGGAGGCTGTTTTTGGGGTATTCAAGCTGTGTTCAACCACGTCAAGGGAGTCACCGACGTCAAAGCCGGATATGCCGGAGGCTCTGCCGACACCGCCCATTACGAGATCGTCTCGAGCGGGAGAACCGGACACGCGGAATCGGTCCGCATCAAATATGACCCGTCGCAGATTACACTCGGGCAGCTTCTTAAGGTGTTCTTCTCCGTTGCGCATGATCCCACTGAGCTCAATCGACAAGGACCGGACACCGGTACGCAGTACCGATCCGAAATCTTTTGCGCGAATGAAGACCAGAAGCGCATCGCGAAGGCCTACATCGATCAACTAAATCAGGCGAAAGTCTTCCGTCACACTATTGCAACCGTGATCTCCGTGGGCCGCTCGTTTTACGAAGCCGAGGCGTATCATCAGGACTATGCAGAACATCACCCGACCGAGCCGTATATCTACATAAATGACCTTCCCAAAATAGCGAGCCTGAAAAAGCATTTTCCCGATCTCTACGTCTCAAAGAAGTAATCTGCGAGATTGCCGGAAATGAATCGACGGAGGAGAGGTGGGATTTCCAAGAGCGAGCGGCATTCTTTTGCATCCGACTTCGCTGCCCGGGCGATTCGGCATCGGCGATCTCGGCGAGGAAGCATATGCCTTTGCCGACTTTCTGGCCGCCAGTCGCCAGAGTCTGTGGCAGGTGTTACCACTCGGCCCAACAGGTTATGGTGATTCGCCGTACCAGTGCTTTTCCGCGTTTGCAGGAAACCCGCTTCTGATAAGCCCACAGCGACTGGTCCACGCCGGACTGCTGTCAAAGGAAGACATCGCTAACACTCCGGAGTTTCCTGACGAACGGGTCGCTTTTGGTAACCTCATCGAGTACAAGAAATCGCTCTTTTCAAAAGCCTTCGATAATTTCAAGCGCAACGCAGGCGAGACGCTGCAAGCGCGTTTCTTCGCTTTTTGTCGCGAATCTGAATCCTGGCTCGAGGACTATGCGCTTTTTCGGGCGTTGAAGAGCGCGCACGGTGGCGTGGCCTGGTATGATTGGGCGCCTCAGTTCGCCAAGCGGGACGAGCACGCGTTGGACTCCGCGCGTGAGTCGCTAGCTGACCGAATTGATTTGGAGAAGTTGCTTCAGTTTCTGTTCTTCGAGCAGTGGTCGGCCCTGAAAGCTTATTGCCACGCGCGCGGCATAAGCATCATCGGAGACGCGCCCATCTTCGTCGCCTTCGACTCGGCCGACGTCTGGACTCATCCCGAAATGTTCAAGCTTGATCGCGAGAAGCGCCCGAACGTTGTCGCCGGCGTGCCGCCCGATTACTTCAGCCGAACCGGGCAGCTTTGGGGTAATCCGATTTACAACTGGGACATGATTCGAGGCGATGGTTTCCGATGGTGGATCGAGCGGCTGCAAGCAACGCTTCAGACCGTTGATATGCTTCGCATCGATCATTTTCGCGGGTTCGCCGCGAGTTGGGAGATTCCCGCCGGCGACAAGACCGCCGAGCGTGGTCGCTGGGTCGAAGTTCCTGGCCGCGAGTTGTTCGCAACTCTACGCGATACATTTCACGAGCTGCCGATCATCGCCGAAGACCTCGGGGTGATAACGCCCGACGTCGAAGCGTTGCGCGACGAGTTTGGGTTACCGGGCATGCGTGTGCTCCAATTCGCGTTCAGGGGGGACAGCAAGAACATCGACCTTCCGCACAACTACATTCAGAACTGCGTCGTCTACACTGGCACGCACGATAACAACACGACCATTGGGTGGTTTAACAGCGAGGCTGGCCGAGACTCGACTCGCGACGCCGAACAGATCGCCCGCGAGAGGGCCTATTGCCTCAAGTATCTCAACTCAGAAGGCAAAAAGATTCATTGGGATTTCATTCGAGCGGCATGGTCATCAGTAGCAAGCACCGCCATCGCTCCGCTGCAAGATGTGTTGGGGTTGGACGGGCGAGCGCGGATGAATCTTCCGGCTAGTCAAGAAGGAAATTGGCAATGGCGATTCAGAGCGGAAGCGTTGACCGATGAAGTGAGAGACAGGCTCGCGGAGATGACAGAGCTTTATGGAAGAAGCCATTAGGTCAGCGCAGAAACTGACGACAGCCAATCACTGCTCAACGGCGCGCTCGATGTAGCTCACGACTTGGCGGCCCATCTCCTCAGTCGAGACGAATTTCTCTCCGCTCTTCACAAGATCGCGCGTGCGATGACCTGCCTCCAACGTCAGTTCGACCGCCCGCTCGACAGCTTCAGCCTCAGCTTCGAGTTTGAACGAGTACCGCAGCATCATTGCCGCCGAGAGAATCGCGCCCATCGGATTCGCGATACCCTGACCAGCGATGTCAGGCGCCGTGCCATGCACGGGTTCGTACAATCCCACTCGTCCGCCGATGCTCGCAGACGCCAGCAGCCCCAGTGAGCCGACCACGGCGCCCGCTTCGTCCGAGAGTATGTCGCCGAACATGTTTTCGGCGAGCATCACGTCGAAGCTTGCAGGCCGCGCAACCAACGCCATCGCGCACGAATCGACGTATTGATGTTCGAGCTGAACGTCGGGATAGTCTTGGGCCACCCGCTTAACGGTTTCACGCCAGAGCTGCGAACACTCGAGGATGTTAGCTTTGTCGACGGACGTCACCTTGCGCCTGCGCGATCGCGCGAGATCGAAGGCCACCCGAGCGATGCGCTCAATCTCCGGCTCCGAATACGCCATCGTGTTGGCGGCTTCACGCCAGTCGCCGGATTCTCTTACGTAGCGCGGCTCACCAAAATACAGACCGCCCAGCAACTCGCGGACGATCACGATATCTGTGCCTTCCATTACCTCGCGCTTGAGTGGTGACGCGTCGCGCAACGCCGGGAACAATCGAGCGGGCCGCAGGTTCGCGAATCCCCCAAGCTCTCGACGGAGCTTAAGCAAGCCCGCTTCAGGCCGGAGGTTGGTTGGATTATTATCAAACGCCGGGTCGCCTACCGCGCCAAGCAGTACGGCGTCTGATTCGAGACACGCGCGGAGCGTCTGATTCGGAAGCGGATCGTCGTACTCGCGAATCGCGCATCCGCCCATGCTTTGAAAGCTGATCTGGATTGCGTGTTGAAATAAACTAGAGATCGTGTGCAGCACACGCACAGCCTCGGCGATGACTTCGGGTCCGATGCCGTCACCGGGCAGCGCGACTATTTTCATTTTCATGGTGTTCTAACTTTGCGGAAAAGGACTGACGCGAGTCAATCACACCGCCCAAAGCGACTCATCGCCGGTGTGCTCCGGCCGGTCGGACATTTGCAGCGCGAAGCTGTCCTCGATCGCTTCTGCGGAATGGCTGAACCCCGACGGGATGATGACGGCCTCATCGCGACGCACCGTCAACTGGCTGTTAGCTATGCGCATTCGCCAAGCGCCTTCCACGAGACGAATGAGCAATTCGCCGGTCGCAACCTCGGGGCGGATGCGCTGCCCTTTGCCGACTCGCAATCGCTTCAGAACCACTCGCCTGTTGCGCGGCAGCTCATGGTGAATGGAAGATTTGAACTTTCGCTCGACTGAATCCCAACGATACAACTTCATTCTCGTTACTCACTTTCTTCGTGCAACCTATCGTAGCACAGACTTCAGTCTGTGTCCGTGCCTCCTTGAATCAACAGACTGAAGTCTGTGCTACGCTGGACAAAGCGGCCAGCCCCCGGCGCTCTTGCTGAAGGCTGGCCGTTTACCACTCCGCTCACAGGGATGGGACTTGAGCTAGCCCGTGCCGTATCCCATCATATCAGGCGGCAGTGGCCTCCTCCATATGGCCGCTAACAATATGGATGAGGTGATGGTCTTCAACAACTTTGATTTCATCCGCGAGCGCTATGAA
>DATFWM010000307.1:0-6188 GCA_035259295.1 Blastocatellia bacterium
AGCGATTGCGCTACTGATCATCTCTCTCTTCTGCGTGGCGGGTCTTTGCTTCGCACCGGCTTCAGCTTATCAGAAGTCGGTTGTCTATTCCTGCCCGATGCACCCGGAAGTTCAATCGTCCAAACCGAGAAAGTGTCCGAAATGTGGGATGAAGCTCGAAGCGCGTAAACCGCCGGGCGACGAGCAGAAACTCAGCCAGTCTGCAGCTCCCGCCCCGCGAACGCTTGAAGTCGTTCGACAAGCCGAGGAGTACACCTGCACGATGCATCCCGAGGTTCGAACTACCGCGCCGGGCAAATGTCCCAAGTGCGGGATGGCGCTCGTCCCCGTCACTCCGGCCATCGCCGCTGAATTCAATTTGCGCTTTGAGTGTTCGCCAGGCGCGCCGAAGCCCAACGAAAAGATCCGGCTTCGGTTTTCAATATTCAATCCTAAAAGCGGGGAGCAAGTGAAAGAGTTTTATATCACTCACGAAAAGCTGTTTCATTTGTTCATCGTCAGCCAGGACCTATCGGAGTTTCAGCACATTCATCCGGCGATGCAGCCGGACGGCAGCTTCACGATCGAGACTGTGCTGCCGGCGGCCGGAAACTACAAGATTTATTCTGACTTTTATCCCAGAGATGGCGCCCCCCAAGTGCTCCAGCAGAATCTGACCACTGTTGGCTACGCGGGTGATTTGATGGCTGCTCGGCCGCGGCTTGCGCCCGACGCGTCACTTGTTAAGGTCGTAGAAGGAATGAAGATCGAGCTGAAGCTGGAGCCCGCGGAGATCGTCGCCGGTCAGCCCGTCGCGCTGAAGTATCACTTGACGGAAGCTTTGACCGGGCAGCCCATCCGCGACCTTGTGCCTTATCTTGGCGCGTGGGGCCACACCTTGATCCTGAGCGAAGATCAGGAGGATTACGTTCACTCACACCCTGAGGAGGTCGTGCCCGAAACCGCGGACAAGTCGAAGTTGCGAGGCGGGCCCGATGCCACCTTCAATGCGTTCTTGCCGCGGCCCGGTATCTATCGCATATGGACGCAGTTTCAGAGAGGGGATCGGCTGACGACGACTTCATTCACCGTGCGCGCTGAAAGGCTTCATTGAATCTGCGGCAACAATCAGGCGCTCAGGACAGCGAAGATTCGATATTTTCGTCTGCCAAATCGATCTCGTCGTCGACGACTGATTGTGCCGCGAAGTTGAGCCTCTCTATCTTCAAGTAGAGTCCTTTCCGCGAAAGGCCGAGTTCCCGGGCCGCCCGCGCGATGTTGCCCTCGGACCGGCGTAGCGCGTCTTGAATCATTCGACGCTCCAGCTGCTCAACAGCTTTGTTTAGTGTCGTGCCGCATCCCTTCATTGGGAATTGACCTCCAGCGTTTCGTCTTTTTGCTGTCAAACCCAGTTACTGTCCGGTGGCGTCTATCGTTAAAGACGACGGGCGATCACTTCTTCGATTTGAATCTCGTCGAAGATCACGCCCATCTCAGGTTCAGTTCCCTCTGGCACGTGATCTCCTTCACTGTTCTTGGGGGAACGGTTTAGTTGTGGAAGCATTGACTTGGTTTGTTTCTTGGTTCGCTTCCGATTTCTTGTCGGTCTAGTCGACGACCAGCACACCGTCGGCCAACACCATCCCTTGGCATTTCACGGGGTCACTCAACAGATGTCCTTCACACATGGCAATCTCCTTTCCCTTTTTTTGATTTTTGTTCGAGCGGCTTGTTTCGCTCGCTCGGACACCTGATGTTGGGCAATGCGTGTGCCACCCAGTGAGTAGACGCGAGGACAAAATCGGCTACGCGGTTTCAACACTTAGCGAGAACTTCGTTTCGGTAAGCTCGGCCTGAAGTGTGAAGCAGCTACACATCCCCGAGGAGATTCAGTGTAAACTCAAGCATTCAACGAGTTAGTTAAACTGTGTAGCTGGTTCACACATGTGAAGCAGCTACACACATCCTCGCTACTCGTATCGGAGCGCGACCATCGGATCTATGCGCGTTGCTCTCCGAGCGGGGATAAAGCAGGAGAGGAATGCTATCGCGGCCAGCAGAAGCGGAACGGAGACAAATGTCGTAAGGTCCCTTACGCCAACTCCAAAGAGTAAGCTCTCCAGGACGCGCGCAGAGATAAAGGCCGCCACTAACCCTATTGCCGTGCCGACGGCCGCCAGCAGCATCCCGTTTCCAACAAGCATTTTCAGTATGTGGGTGCGCTCGGCCCCTAAAGCCATTCGAATGCCGATTTCATGAGAGCGCTGAGTCACGGAATAGCTCATTACGCCATAGATTCCAACCGCTGCCAAGACGACAGCTAGTGTAGCGAAGATCCCGAGCAGCAGCGTGTACAGCCGCGGTTGTGAAACCGAATCGCCGACGATTTGGTTCATGGGTTTCACGTCGTAGACAGGCTGACTTCTGTCAACTGATAGGACCTCGCCGCGTACCGCCGGGGCCATTCGCATCGGGTCGCCTGAAGTTCGGACGACCAGACCCATGAAATTAAACGGCTTCTGCAGATAAGGGACGTACATCTCCAATCCCGATTCTGTCTCGAGGCTCGAGTGTTTGACATCGGCGGCTACTCCAACAACTTCTCGCGGGCCCCCGGCAAACGGGATTGTCATGCGCTTGCCTATTGGGTCCTCGTCCGGCCAAAACCGGTTTGCAAAGCTTTCGTTGACGATAACGACCGCGGGCGCCTTATCGTGATCCTGTTCAGTGAAGTAGCGTCCTTTCGAGAGCGGTATACTCATTGCGCGAAAATAGTCGGTGCTTATGGCTCGAAAGTGCGCTCTGAGAACCTCATTAGGACTAGCGGGAGGCCGCCCGTCAATGCTGAAGCGCAGCCTGATGATGACCGTCGTAGTCAGCGGCAAACCGGTGATGGCTGCCGCAGACTGCACGCCGGGCAGTGACTGAATGCGACCAAGCGCTTGCTGGTAGAAGGTTCTGATTTGGTCGTCCTTGGAATACTTGTAAGGCGGCAGGTTGACCATCATTGTTAGAACGTTCTCAGGATTGAAGCCCGGCTTTACTTTTTGGAGCGAGTACAAGCTTTTCATCATCAACGCCGCGCCGATCAACAGCATAGTCGTCAGGGCTACTTCTGAAACAACCAACAGGCTCCGCATGCGCTGACCCGCGATGCCGCCCGTTGATCCTCGCGCTCCCTCCTTGAGCGTCTCGTTCAGATCCGTCCGTGAAGCGTCCAGGGCCGGTGCAAGCCCGAAGACAATGCCCGTAACTATCGCGATCAACAAAGTAAACGCCAGCAGCCGAGTGTCGATATCAATCTCGTTCAAGCGGGGAATGTTAGCGGGATTGAGAGCGATCAATACTCTGATCTCGGCATAAGCCAGCACCAGTCCGAGCGCGCTGCCGATGATCGCCAACAACAGGCTCTCGGTGAGCAACTGACGAATCAGACGAAGTCGACTCGCGCCCAGGGCTGCGCGAATGGCGATTTCTTTCTTGCGCGCCGCCGACCGCGCAAGAAGCAAGTTGGCGACGTTCGCGCAGGCGATTAGCAACACGAAGCCTACTGCCCCAAGCAACAGCACCAGGGCCGTTTCGATCTTGCCGACGAAGTGCTCGCGCAGCGGTACAACGCTCATTCCCATCAACACGCCCGTGTCTTTGTATTGTTCGCGAACCCGGCCCGCTATCGTTTCCATCTCAGCTTGCGCCTGCTTTGCGATAACGCCCTGCTTGAGACGGCCAATGCAGATTAGAAAACGGGTCCGATGGTCTTTGATCGACTCCGGGCTGACGACCGACGGAACCCGAAACCTGTCACCCCCGTCAAACGCAATGGGCACCCACAGCTCAGGCTTATCCTCAGGGTTCGGGGATTGAAAACTCGGAGGGGCGATGCCTACCACGGTGAAGGGCGCGCCGTTGAGCTGGACCGTTTGGTGGTTCACTGTGTTCGGGTCTGAACCGAAGCGTCGCTTCCATAATCCATCACTGATTATGACGACGCGCTCTGCTCGCCCCTGGTCCTCGCCGGGCAGGAACCCGCGGCCTCGGGTGAAGCTGACTCCAAGCGTGTCGAAGTAATTTGCTGAGACCATGGTGCCGGCGATGTGCTCGGGTTCGTCGCCCGACGTAAGGTTGAAATCGTCGTAGGAGAAAGCGGCCAACTGCTCGAAGAGTTGATTCTGGTCGCGGTACTCAAAGAAGTCAGGCGCGGCAATCGCGTCACGAGCGGTGGTGGGGTTGCTGGTCCACACCATCACCAGACGATCCGGGTTGCCGTAGGGAAGTGGGCGCAGCAGCACCGCATCGACCACACTGAAGATCGCGCTGTTAGCTCCGGTGCCAAGCGCCAATGCGACTATTGCGACCGCGCTGAAGCCGGGATTCTTTATTAGCGTGCGAAAGCCGAAACGAATGTCGTGCAGCAGGTTCTCCATAACTGTCTCCATCCAGACGACACATCAAAAAACAGAAAATAGCTCAGGCGTCTCTGCTAATGGGAGAACGCAAAAAACGCAACCGACACTCCGCCGTTTATCTCTCAATCCAGGCTGACCTGTCAACAACAGAACGGCGTTACTTGGTCGCGCGGAGCGTTCGGCCCCCCAGCGTCAGCACGCTGGTGACTAGCACTACCGCACCGCTGATCACGAACAGCGCGGTCAGATTCGCATCCGCCATCACGCCCGCAACGGCGTAGGAGAGCGATTCCATCAAAATCGAGCCAAACATGAGAAGGCCCATCACTCGTCCCAACAATCGTCGATCGGTTTCCGAATGCAGCAACGCGAGGATCAGGATGTTCGTCAGTCCAGCTCCCGCACCGACGATCGCGAGGATCACGCTCGCCCAAGCTACGTGGGCCGCGAAACCCAACAGAACAACTCCGGCGCCGGATAGGAAGCTCATACTTATAATTAGCAGGCCGCGTCGCCGCATCTTAATCGAGCCAGCCAAAAGCATACCCGCGAGCATTCCGCCTCCGAAGGCGGACAGCATCCACCCGAGCGCGCTGGCCCCCGTCTCGAACCGCATTTTTGTCATCGCCGGAAGCCCGACAAAAAACGGGCCGACAATTGAGAATTCGAAAGCCGCGATGAAGAATAATAACGCTCGAGCCAACGGGTGCTCCCATGCATAGCGCAGTCCTTCGCCAATTGATGCCAGCAACCCTTTCAATCGTAATGGCCGCTCCCCTTCCAGGCTATCTTGGTCAGCACCGGGCCGTCTCCGTTCTTTCATCAAACCGATTGCGACGGCCGCGAAAACAAAGGTCGCGGCGTCCACGCCGAACGCTGCGCCGAGGCTCTGATGAGAAACAACCAAACCCGCAATCGCCGGCCCAATGAGCGACATAAACCGGTTGGTGCTGCGAATCAACGCGTTGCCTGCAGCAAGATGTTCTTCGACGATGAGCATCGGCACGACCGAGAGGTATGCAGGAACAAAGAATGCGTCGAGCACACCGAAGATTATCGAGAGAATATAGAGATGCCAGAGTTCAACGACACCCGTCACCACCAGCGCCGTAATTGCGGCTGTCGCCAATGCGCGCAGAACATTGGAAACGACCATCAGCGTGCGCGCGGCAACGCGATCGGTCACGGCCCCACCTAAGAGTTGGAAAATCGCCCGAGAGCCGCCGGAGAGGACCAAGACCGTGCCCAGCGCTAACCCGGACCCCGTCAATTGCAGAGTCAGCCACGGCAGCGCAACAAGATAAAATTGATCACCGAACAGCGATACGCCCTGACCAAGCCACAGCAGTCGAAAGTCCCGCACGCTTAGCGGCTGCAAGAGCGGAAACCTCCCCGCACGCCTGATTGTAGAGGGTTTTACCGCCACCTTTCGTTATCGGAACTCTGAGTTTGGGGAGTTAAACCCGCGAAGCCCTGATTCTTCTCTTCGTGTTAAATTGCTTTCGGCTCTTCTGCGCATCGGGGTCTGCGCCTGAGGCTTAAACGACAAATGGAGACGCAAGTATAGGACAAAAGACTGCCGGCATCAACCGGGCTCACCGCGTGCGAAGGTAATATACAACCAAACAGCAAGAAAAAGAAACAAAGGAGTCGCCGAAGAGTGCGCGTCATCTTTTCGCGTAATCCCACCCACGGCAGTGGGTGGTTTGTTAAGGCCCGGCCTACAAGAGAGAGGCGTGGCTGCTCCGGGAATCCCACCCACGGCAGTGGGTGGATGTTTCAGGTTCAGCCTTTGGCCGTAGA
>DATFWM010000308.1:0-2582 GCA_035259295.1 Blastocatellia bacterium
CCGCCAATGCGACGTGTAACTGGGATCGATGAAAGACTGAGTCATCCAGCTCGGTGAGGTTTTGAAGTTCGAAGACAACTTCACGGGCTCCGGGCGCTCCGCCGCGCACTATCGCCTCGCCGTCCTCATCATACTCCACAAGCTCCCAGGGAAGAATGGTGCGTACATATCGGCTGCGGAAAGCCGGGCGGCAGTCAGCATAGTACAGGTCAGCACCGCGCTCGTACAATATAGACCACACTTCCAGTCCTTCGCCGAGCTTCCAGCACCTTCCAAGCAACGTCGCATCTCCGCGCCGGGCACTTGTTCGCTGACCATTTGTCTCGACGTATTCAACCAACAAGTTGTACGAACGCTCGTCGGCAACTTCAAACCCGATGGCTTCAAACAATTCAGCCATCAATGCGCCGTCCGACTCGGGTTGCTCGAGGGATTCGTGGTTAATTGGCTTGCTCATCGCTCACAGACGTCGCGTACACTAATGCGCGTGCGAAGTCGCCGACGTAGATCAACGGATCACGACTCACTTGCTCTTTGTCTCTTCGCCAATCTCGGCATTCAAAGTGTACTCGCGCCCATCCCGCAGGATTCGAATAGCGATCTTGGTACCTGGCAGCTTGCTGGCAATGATACGATTGAATTGCACGTATGATGTGATGGTGAGCCCGTCGACCGCGGTTATGAGATCGTCCTTTCTGAGTCCGGCGCGGGCGCCTGGAGTGGCCCGCTCAGCGCGAATCACCAGCACCCCGCGCGAGTCCGCAGGCAGCTTCAAAAGGCCGCGAATATCAGCATCGATGTCCCGCGTTTCGACCCCCAGGAATCCACGAGTCACCCGGCCACGCTCGATGAGTTGGGGAAGAATGGACTTGAGAGTGTTTATTGGAATCGCGAAGCTCAGACCCTGCGTGCGCTCCAGCACCAGCGTATTGATACCAACAATCTTGCCTTGAGCATTAAGCAGGGGGCCGCCGGAATTCCCTGGATTGATGGCTGCGTCTGTTTGCAAAAAGTCGTCGAACTGCCCGCCGAACCCCGTCCGTCCTTTTGCGCTTACGATGCCCAGCGTGACAGTGTGGTCCAGTCCCAACGGATTGCCGATGGCGATAACCCATTCGCCCACGCGCAGCGAATCGCTGTCTCCCAGATCGGCGACAGGAAGCTGCGGCCCGGTGGGTACGATCTCGAGCAGTGAAATGTCGGTTGCTTCATCGTAGCCTTTGATCGATGCCGGAAACTGGCGGCCATCGTGAAGCGTCACGGTAACGCTCCCCGCAAGCTTTGGCGCGCCTTTTGGTTCAGGACCACGCTGACTCGAACCACGGCGAGGCTCGGCATTGGATATGAGGTGAAAGTTAGTTGCGATCAGACCGCGCTGGTCGATTATGAAGCCGCTGCCGAGGTTTTCTCCGCTCTCGGACATCGAACGAACGTTTACGACTACCTCGTTAACGCGTTCAGCGATTGAAGGGACATCAAGGAGTACCGTCTTGCTCTGCGTCTGAGACGCCGTGCTTGGCGCCTGGCTGCCTGCCGCCGGAGTATGCCCACACTCTATTCGAGCCAGAGTCGATTCAGTGGCGACTTGCGCCAGCAGGATGGCGAACAATGATGCGTGCAAGAATCTAGTCATTTGCTTGACCTGAGCGAGTCTTTTCGTCGCGCTCATCAGCGGCGGGGGCACGCGACCGCATACCTCGAATGTTCCGGACGGGCCCAAATCTTGGTCGTTGACCGGAGCGCACCATCTCGGCAAACAGGTCGACGTCGTAGTCGCACTCGCGAGACATCTCTTCGCGTATCGCGTGCAGCTCTTCCAGGAATCTGGGCTTTCGATACATAGATCGTTATGAGTCGTTAGTAGCCAGGCGCAGATGTAGATCTAAACGGGGCAACTGACGACTGACTAAAACTCCGCATTGATCAAAAACTCGGGCGTCACGATCATCGGGACGAAAAAGCCGGCGATAGTGTTGAACAATTGGACTCGCGATTGGCGGTGTACATTTGCGATATAGCCGAAGTCCCAAGTGACCAGCAAGTCCGCCTTGTTTACCGAAGCGATAGCGACGTGCAACGCATCTGCCATATATTTGCGATGAAATATTCCGCGCGACACGTATCCCTCCGCAAGTATCGCCGATTCCTCCCCAATGTCGAACATTTGCACATCACGTATTAAATTCAAATATGCCGAACGCCGCGGCTCCTCGGTTCTTTCGAGCTCGCGGACTACCAGCGGCGATACGAACGGTGCGTAATCACCAAGTTCGTGCTCCCACCAGCGGATAGTCAAGTCTCGGCGGAAGGGCTCGCCGTTGTCGAGGTAAGCGCCGATCACCGAGGTCTCAAGGTATAGGCTTTTCTTCATACTATTGCTTATTGCCGTACTTGATTCTACCACACGGGTTGGAAGCACGAAGGAAAAAGTCAAAACAGAAGCTGCGCTGCGATGGGTGTTTCGATTGTTCTATCTTTCGACAACAGATCCCGACTTACTGTTTCATCAAAGAAGGCGTATGAGGTTGAAGCGCAAGCATTGCGCGAGAGAAGTCTATGGTAAGTCTGAAGTGGCGGAGGAA
>DATFWM010000309.1:0-2720 GCA_035259295.1 Blastocatellia bacterium
GTCGCGGAACCAGCAGCCTGACGCGGTCGATGATGGATGCCTTTTGAGCTTCGTTGACCCGCAGTGTGGCCTCCACAATTCGCACGTCGAAGTCCACTCCGCGGCCTAAGGCGACCAGCGCCTTGGCATCCTTTGGAAAACAGCTTCCGCCGAAGCCGGGACCGGGATGCAAGAACTTGGAGCCGATTCGCGCGTCCATTCCCATGCCCTTAGCTACGTCGTGAACGTCGGCGCCAAGCAACTCGCACAGTCGGGCGATCTCGTTGATGAATGAAACCTTCGTCGCCAAAAAGGCGTTCGAGGCGTACTTGATCATCTCCGCCGACTCTGGAGTCGTGATCACGAATGGGGTTTCGATCAAGTACAAGGGCCGATAAATATCCTTGAGTATTGCGGCCGCTTCTTCGTCCGTGCATCCAATCACCACTCTGTCAGGTCGCATGAAGTCGTTGATCGCGGCGCCTTCTCGCAGGAATTCAGGGTTCGCTGCTACCGAGAACCGGCTTGGTGTTGCTCTGTTTTCTTCGATGATCTTCTTGATGCGAGAAGCGGCGCCGACTGGAACTGTGCTTTTCGTCACGATTACCTTATAGCCGTTGAGCGACTTTGCTATCTCGTGTGCTGCTTCGTCAATCTGGCTCATGTCAGCTGAGCCGTCACCACTCGGGCTTGGCGGCGTGCCGACCGCCACGAATACGACCAGCGATTGCACGACGGCCGCCCTCACATCAGTGCTGAAGTAGAGGCGACCCTCACGGACGTTCTTCGCAACCAGCGCTTCCAGCCCCGGCTCGTAAATGGGCATCGTGCCCCCATTAATCGAGCTTATCTTAGCCTCGTCTTTATCGACACAGGTGACTCTCATCCCAAAGTCTGCAAAGCAAGCGCCCGTAACCAATCCCACGTAGCCGGTTCCGATTACAGCAATGTGCATACAAGCCTCGCGATAAAACGCTACAGAATGCTCCTGAAATATTCCACAGTTCTCTTGAGCCCGTCTTCCAGGTTTACCTTCGGCTCCCAACGCAGGAGCTTCCTGGCGCGGGTTATATCAGGTTGCCTCACGCGTGGGTCGTCTTCCGGCAGGGGGTGGTGCCGTATGTCGCTCCGACTGCCGGTTAGCTTGATCACGATCTGCGCAAGCTCGCCAACGGTGAACTCGCCGGGATTGCCGATGTTCGTGGGCAAGTGAATATCGTCCTCTTCAGGTGAGCTTGCCGTAGCGGGGCTCATCAGCAACCGCACGATGCCGTCGATCAAATCGCTCACGTAACAAAATGAACGGGTTTGCGTCCCGTCGCCGTAAACGGTGAGCGGCTCGCCGTTCAATGCCTGGACGATGAAGTTTGAAATCACTCGGCCATCGTTAGGACGCATCCTTTCGCCGTAGGTGTTGAAGATTCTGACAATGCGCGTGTCGACGCCGTGATAGCGATGATAAGCCATTGTCATCGCCTCAGCGAATCGCTTCGCTTCGTCGTACACTCCGCGGGGACCAACCGGATTCACAAAGCCCCAATACTCTTCGGGCTGCGGATGAACCTGCGGGTCGCCGTACACTTCCGACGTCGATGCCAACAGAAACCGCGCGCCTTTCGCCTTGGCCAGGCCGAGCGCTTTGTGAGTTCCGAGGCTACCAACCTTTAGAGTCTGAATCGGAAGCTGAAGATAATCGATCGGGCTCGCAGGTGACGCGAAGTGAGCAACGGCATCAAGTTGCCCGGCGACGAAAAGATATTCGGTCACGTCCTGCTTGACGAATTTGAATCGCTCGCTGCCGAGGTGATGCTCGATATTGTCGACGCGGCCGGTGAGCACGTTATCAAAGACAATAATCTCGTGTCCGTCCCGCATCAATCGGTCCACGAGGTGTGAACCCAAGAATCCTGCCCCACCGGTTATCAGAATCTTCATGCGCTAACACCTCCGCTAACACCTCAAAGGCGTTGTTCGTAGAACGCTGCAATCATATCGACGACTCGCCTCTGCGCAGCTTCGCCAAGCTCTGGATAGATCGGAATCGCAAGCGCCTCTCGTGCAGCTCGCTCCGACTCGGGGAAGTCTCCAGCCTTATAGCCGAGATCGCTGAAGCAGGGCTGCAGGTGCAACGGTAATGGATAGTATATCTCCGTGCCAATTCCCTTTTCCGCGAGGAATCTTCTCAGGTCATCTCGCTCGCGCGCGCGGAAGACAAACTGATTGTACACGTGAAGCACGTCCGCGCGTTCTTGTGGCAATCGGATGTTTTCGCTTCTAGCGAGGCCGCGTTCTTCAAACATACTTCCGTATCTCCTCGCGTTGTCTCGGCGCGCTTGCGCCCATTGATCGAGGTACGGAAGCTTGACTCGCAGAATCGCAGCCTGTATCGAATCCAGTCTGCTGTTTATTCCCACCCGGTCGTGATAGTACTTCTTGCGGGCGCCGTGCGATCTCAAGTCTTGCAAGCTCTGCGCGATCTCCGGATCGTTAGTCGTCAGGAGACCTCCGTCTCCTGCTCCACCGAGATTCTTGGATGGGTAGAAGCTGAAGCACCCGATTAGGCCGAGGTTCCCTGCCCTTCTTCCTTTGTACTTCGCGCCGATCGCTTGAGCTGCGTCTTCGACAACCGCGATCTCATGCGCCTCGGCTAATTCGTTTATGCGCTCCATCTCTGTACACTGGCCGAACAAGTGCACGGGCATAACCACCTTAGTTCTCTTCGTTACGGCACGCTCAATGAG
>DATFWM010000310.1:0-3770 GCA_035259295.1 Blastocatellia bacterium
TTCCCCGGTCGAACGTGAGCGGTGGACTTGCCGTGCAGTTTGGTAATTGGTTTCTAGGATGCGTGCTGATATACGCATTCCTGTTTGGTATCGGCTACCTGGTGTTCGGCGAGATGTTTAAGGCCGGAGGCTTCCTAATCGTCGGCTTGATTGCCGGCGCGGCCATAGTGCGAAACCTGCAACGCGCTTCTTGGCAATCGGAAAACGTGGAACGGGTTCGAGGGGACGAATTACAAACTTCTGCATGAATGCGGCACTACGAAACTCTTACACAGGAGATCAGGTGGGTTCCATAAGTAGATTCCTCGTTGCTATCATGCTTTTTAGTACATCGAGCATGGTTGCTGTCCCGCCCATTGAAGGCGCTCAAAAACAGAAGTCAAAACCGGCGGAGCAATCGTGGGTCGAGAAAGCGCTCGCGTCGATGACGCTCGACGAGAAAATCGGGCAGTTGATCATCCCCGCGACAGTCGGCATGTTCCTGAGCCAGGAGAGCGAGGCATTTCAGCAGATTCGCCGTGACATAACCGAGTTTCACGTGGGCGGTTATCACATGCTCGGCGAGAACAATGTCCTTCACGAGCCTGCGGACGTTGCCCTCCTAATAAATCACTTGCAAGCGATGGCTAAGGTCCCGTTGTGGATCACCGCTGACTTCGAAGGCGGCGTCGGGCTTCGTTACATTGGCGCGACGCGATTGCCGCGAGCGATGGCGATGGGCGCAACGGGGAATCCCGATCTCGCGTATCAAGCCGGGCGCATCACCGCAGAGGAAGCGCGCGCTCTCGGGGTTCAAGTCAACTTTTATCCCGTCGTCGATGTGAACAACAACGCGCGCAATCCAATCATCAACATCCGATCGTTTGGCGGAGACCCGCAGCTTGTGTCGCGCATGGCTCGCGCGTACATCCGAGGCTCGCAGGAGCACGGTGTGATGGCGACCGCGAAACACTTTCCTGGTCACGGCGACACCTCGACGGATTCTCATCTCGAGCTGCCGGTCATCGACGTCGATCGCGCGCGATTGAACTCCGTCGAGTTGCCGCCGTTCAAGGCGGCCGTCGAAGAAGGAGTAGGCGGAGTGATGAGCGCGCACATCGCGCTGCCGAGAATCGAAACCGAGAATCTTCCCGCGACGCTCTCACCGAAAATGCTCAGTGGAGTGTTGCGAGACGAGCTCAAGTTTCGCGGCGTGATCTTCACCGATGCGATGACGATGCGGGGCGTCGCTGCGCATTATCCCGAGGGCGAGGCTGCCGTGCGCGCTGTGAAGGCAGGGGCGGACATCGTTTTGTTTCCGCCAAGCGTCGAGCAGGCTTTTGTTGCGCTGAAGCATGCGGTTGAGTCAGGCGAGATCAAACCGTCGCGCATTGACGAGTCGGTACGCCGAATCCTGAGCGCAAAGGCGAAGCTTGGGCTCGATCGAGAGCGGTTTGTTGATTTGGACAAACTCGACAAAGTGCTTGGCAGCACCGAGAACCGGCGCACTGCGCAGCAAATCATCGAAAGCGCGATCACGCTGGTAAGGGACAAGCGGAATGTTCTGCCGCTGAAGCTTGCGCGAGAACAGAAAGTCCTTTTCATCACGATCGTTGATAACAACGAGGGCTGGCGCGACGGCGTACCGGGGCGCGAGTTCTTCGCGCAGCTTGCCAAGAGGCACACTAACTCCACCAGCGTCTACGTGTCCGACAAGACAGCGCCTGCCGAGTTTGCGTTGATCAGAAAGCTGGCGAATTTCTCAGACGTGATCATCGTCAACGGGTTTATTAGAGTCGCGTCGTACAAAGGCTCGATTGATCTGACCGAGGAAGAGATAAGTCTTCTTAAGAATCTGTCTGCGATCGAGAAGCCGTTCGCGTTTGTCCTTTACGGCAGCCCTTATCTGTTGTCGTTCGTGCCGGAGCTTCCAACCTACGTGCTGGCATACGAATATTACCCGGCTGCGGAAGAGGCGGCATTGAAAGCCGTGCTCGGTGAGATTGAATTCAAAGGCAAATTGCCTGTCGAATTGCCGGGCTTTTATCCCATCGGTCACTCCGCGAAGTAGCACAGACTTCAGTCTGTAGCTGAAGCGCCTACAGACTAAAGTCTGTGCTACTATTACCCCGAATGTCCGAAGATCATTCCCCAATAGACGATTACGAGGACAGCGAGGAGATCAGAGTGTTTACTCTGAGCGAGGCTCGCAGTCTGATTCCGCGTTTGCGCAAGCTTCTTGCGCGTGTGATGCGGGAGCGTGAAAGGCTCTTGGATATGCGGGTCGAGATAGACCAGGCCCGAGAGAAGGCTTTTGAAGGCGGCGGTGGCAGTCCGCTTGGCCCCACTTATCTTCAGCACTTGATCGCGTTCAGCGAAACCGTCCAGGAGATCGAATATTTAGGCGTGCACATCAAGGACTTCCGAACAGGCCTGGTAGATTTCCCTTACGATCATGATGGCCGTATCGTGTATCTGTGCTGGAAACCAGATGAGGACGAGATAGACTGGTGGCACGAGACCGACGCCGGGTTCGCGGGCCGTCAACCGCTCACCGATGAATTCGAATGAACAAGAGTTAGCACGACATAAATGCGGAGATTTGCAGCCCGCATTTGGCGAGGTTGCACCATCACAAAACCCCGCATGCGTGCGGAACTACACAACTCTTTAGCATGAGATGAAAGGCAGAACCAAAAAAGGGGCTCGGGGAGAGGCGCCTGACACAAGCTTAAGCTGAGCGGGGTTCTTCTCTTCGCTCCGGCTCATCTCGATACCTGCGATCATCGTCGCGATACCTTCGATCATCATCACGGGGTCTTCGATCATCGTCGCGATACCTGCGATCGTCCAGCTCACGATCGTCGCCGCGCATTCCCGACTTGAAGTGGCGGATGCCTTCGCCAAGCCCTTTGGCTACTTCCGGTATTCGACGCGCTCCAAACAGAATGATGATTATCAGCGCTATGATCAGCAATTCGGGCATTCCTAGTGGACCCATGTTGTACTCCTTAAACGATTGAGTTCAGACCAAAGTCATTGTAGACTCGACGCCGACCCCTGTCAAACATAAGCACACACCCGTGTCATAACCTCTACGAACCCGTAACAGCGAGTGCGGCTTGATAACTTTTTCTCGCCCTAACTACGACGTCCGGCACATTCACCTCGACTCGCAGGTTGTGGCGACCACCATCCGCCTTGCTGGTGTCCGGATAGAACCCCAATCGATATTGATGCCGAAGCTCCTCGGCAACCAGCTTGAACGTCTTTTTCAGATCGGCGACCTTGCTGCTGTAGAAGCGGCCGGCTGAAACTTCAGACAGTTCGGTCAAGAAAGCAATCGCTTCCTGGTTCCGCATCTCGACTCGTTGACGACGCCGATCGTTGGGCGCCGGCCGTTGAGCCGGGAATGGATCGCGTCTGCCCCATCCACTCCGCCGGCGACGCGGCAGCGGCCACGGCGGCGCGTTCCAACCCGAACGCCGACCCTCAGTCTCGAAGTACACCGAATAGATCATCGCGCCTGATTCGGCGGCTTCATCGAGCAAGTCCCGTTCGGCGATCTCGCTGCCAAAGTCTTTTCCATCGGTCAATAGAATAATCGCCTTGCGCCCCTCGACGCGCTTGAATTCTCTTTCGATGACTTGAGACACAGCGTCGCGAAGCTCGGTCCCGCCCCGCTCGCCGACTCTCGCGTCCTTGATCGCCCGTTCCAGTACTTTTCGATCTGACGTCAAGGCGCTCAGCAGGTGAACATCATAATCGAAGCCCACGACCATCGCGCGGTC
>DATFWM010000311.1:0-2926 GCA_035259295.1 Blastocatellia bacterium
ATGAAGTGTGGTCGGGACTACGATTTGTAATACGACTCAAGGACCGGCATTAGCGTAAGGATCTGCCCCACTCGGTTTCTCTTCTCAGCACCGGCTTGAGCATCTTACCGCCGGGATTGCGAGGGATTGGCTCAACGCGAATCGAAACGTATTGAGGAACTTTGAAATCCGCGAGATGTTTCTTCGCAAAGACAATCAGATCATCCACGTCGATTTGCTTTCCAGGACGAGGCACGATTACCGCTCCAACCTTCTCTCCCATCATCTCGTCGGGCACTCCGATCACCGCGACTTCAAATACTGCGGGGTGCGCAGCAAGCGCGTTCTCGACTTCAACGCAGTAAACGTTCTCACCGCCTCGGCATATCATGTCCTTCTTGCGATCGACGATCTGCACGAAGCCTTGATTGTCTATCCGAGCCATATCCCCGGTGTGCAGCCAGCCGTCGACGAACGTCTCGGCTGTAGCCTCGGGTTTGTTCCAATAACCTTTCACGACGTTCGGAGCCCGCACGAGCAGTTCGCCCGCGCCGGTGGTTGGGTCTTTCTCAAACAAATCGAGATCAACAACCGGCGCGGCGAAGCCGACTGTCTCAGGCCGCTCGTGCGCGAATTCGTGAGGAAGGAATGTAGCAACGGATGAAGTCTCAGTCAGCCCAAATCCGTTGCCGACACGGGCGTTTGGAAACGCTTCCATTATTCGGGCCACAAGTTCCGGCGCGATGGGCGCTCCGCCGTAGGACACCCATCGGATGTCTTTCGTGTCAAACTCGTGAAAGTTCGGTTGATTGATTGCTAGCCAATAAACTGCCGGTACCGAGGTGAGAAGGTTGATAGATTCGTCGCGGACCGCGCGAAGAAACGCCCGAACTTCAAACGCCGTCATGATGACCAGCGTGTCGCCGGCTTCGCAGCTCGGCAGCAACTGGCTGTTGCAACCGGTTACGTGAAACAACGGCACCGAGACGAGGTTGCGGATGCTCCCGTCGTATGGGAGGTCAACTACGCGACGACAAGTCTCGGTATTAGAGAGAAAGTTCTCGTGCGTGGTCATCGCTCCTTTTGGAAAGCCGGTCGTTCCGCTGGTGTAGAAGATCGCCGCGAGGTCTTCTTTAGTAAGATTTTCCACAACCAACGGGTCTCCGTCGGGCAATGACTCGCCGGGCATAAACGAGAATCGCGAGCCGGAATCGCTCACCACGTAGCTGACTTCGGACTCGCTGAACCGAGTGTTCACGGGAACCGCGACGCCGTCTGACATCAACGTTCCGAAAAACGCGAGACACCAGTCAAGCGAGTTGCCCAATCGAATGGCGACGCGATCGCCTCGCTCGATTCCGAGTTGCTTCAAGCCGCCTGCGACTCGCGCCGAACGGTCCCAAAGCTGGCGATAGCTGATTCGCTCTCCCCCAAGCTCGACGATAGCTTCGTGATTCGGAGAGCTATCGACTGTCGCTCGAAGCATTTCTATCAATGAGTTCGGACGATCGTCGTAATGTGCAACGCCCGAGGAGTCGCGAGTGATGCCTGTGTAATCGAAAGGACGAATCATCGGTAAGAGCCTTGTCTCTCAAAAATCTTTTGCGGGTTGTCGACCAGCATCGTGTTGATTTGCTCGTCGGTCACGCCGCGCTGTTTCAAAGCGGGTATGACGTCGTTATGAATGTGGAGATAATGCCAGCTGGGAAGGGTCACCGGCACGGCCTCTTCCGGAAGCCAATCCATGAAACAGTTCGCGTCGTGCGAAAGCACCATCCGGTTGGCGTAACCAAGCTCGCACAGCTTCGCGACGGTGTTCACGCGGTCTTCAAACGGCAGCAGCACGTCTATCCCAAAACGGTCCATCCCGATGTACGAGCCGTTTGCGATAAGCTTTTCGAGATAAGCGACGTCGGTCGTGTCCCCTGAGTGGCCAATGATGACTCGCGAGAGATCAACGCCTTCTTCCCGAAAAATGCGCTGCTGTTCCAGGCCCCGTTCGGTGTGAGCGTGAGTGTGCGTAGATATCGGAACGCCCGTGCGCCGATGCGCAACGGCGACGGCGCGAAGCACGCGTTCAACTCCCGGAGTCACTCCCTGCAAGTCGGTCGCGCATTTGAGTATCCCTGCTTTTACGCCGGTGCCGCCGATGCCCTCTTGAATGTCACGAACAAACATATCAACCATCAATTCGGATCCCCCGAGCGTCGTGCCCGGACCGCGATAGTGAAAATACATCGGCACGTCGTTGTAGGTGTAGACGCCTGTTGCCACGATGATGTTGAGTCTGGTCTGGGCAGCGACCCGCTGTATTCGGGGAATGTAACGTCCGAGACCGATGACGGTCAGGTCGACTATTGAATCGACGCCTCGCGACTTCATCTGATTGAGTTTGGCGACGGCGTCAGCGACGCGCTTGTCTTCATCGCCCCAAGCCTCGGGATAGTTCTGCATGATCTCAGTCGAAAGAACGAACACGTGTTCGTGCATCAGCGTTACGCCCAGCTCTTTGGTTTCGATCGAGCCTCTGACCGTGTTGATTGACGCCATCTAGCTCCTCTTCATTGCTAACAGACCTGGGTACTGCTGTTGATCGCTTACGGCGCCAATACAACCTTGCCAAACTGAGCGCGGTCTTCCAGCGCCTTTTGTGCCTCGGCTGCCTTCTCAAGCGGCAGCACGCGATCAACCACAGCCTTCAATCTGCCATCGGAGAAAAACTTGATCACTTCCAGCAGCTCGCTCTTCGATCCCATGTAAGAACCGTGCAGGCTGATCTGACGAGAGAACAAATACCTGATGTCAAGATTCCCATTGAACCCCGAAGTGGCGCCGCAAGTGACGAGTCTGCCGTTCCGTGTCAGACTGCGCACGCTCTTCTCCCAGGTGGCCTCGCCGGTGTGTTCGAATACAACATCGATGCCGCGCTTGTTTGTGAGACGCCTCA
>DATFWM010000312.1:0-4716 GCA_035259295.1 Blastocatellia bacterium
CCCTTTGCTTCAAGCTCCGCCTGTTTGATCGCTTCCCAGTTGCGCAATACCTCGCCCGAGGTCCGGGCAGTATCCTCACCAAACACGTGCGGATGGCGTCGGATCATCTTCGACGAGATGCGCTCGATCACCTCAACGATCGTGAACCGAGATTCTTCGGTTGCGATTTGGCTGTGAAACACTACCTGAAGCAGCAAGTCTCCAAGCTCGCCTATGAACTCCTCGTCATTGCCCTCATCTATAGCTTCCACGACTTCATAAGCTTCTTCGAGGAGCATTGGCTTGAGGCTTTCGTGAGTTTGCTCACGATCCCATGGGCAGCCGCCGGGCGCGCGCAGCCGAGAGATCAACTCGACGAGCCGGGAGAATTCTTCGCCGGCTCGTTTTGGGGCTTGCTCGGTCACGTTGGGAATCTACTAGATGAGGCGGCAAAGCGCCAAGACGAAATTGAAGAATGAAAATGCAAATTGCAAATTATGAGCCGGAGTGGCAAATTTTCAGTTCTGATTGAATCGATATGTCTGAACAACAAGACACTGGTTTCAAGATCACAGACCGAAGGAAGTTTAACGCCGACGGAACTCCTCGCGAGAGCATTGAACAGGAAGCGTCAGAAGCGCCCGAAGAGGCTCAAACGACTCGCGCTAACGAAACGAGCAACGTGGTTTCGTTCCCGGGCGAGACCGCCAAGCCGCAGCCTGGCGCAAGCGCTTCGCGTCAGGAGCCGCCAACGTCGGCTCGCGCGCAGGCCGCGCAAACTGCCTCGGTCCAGGCGGAGCAGGCTTACAACAAAGCCCGCGGTCCAAGCACGTCGGGGCTGCCCGAGGCTTCGTTCCTAAGCCTGGTTAATATGCTCGGCGTCGAAGCGGCAATGCACTTAGGGTTGATCAAGGCTCCGGGTGAAGAACAGCCGCCCGTCGATCTGGAATCGGCCCGTCACCTGATTGACATGCTCGGTATGCTTCAGACCAAAACGCGTGGCAACCTCACCCCTGAAGAGGACAGCTTGCTGGAAAATGCACTGGCCGACCTGCGCATGCAGTTCGTGGCGATTTCGCGAAGGCGATAAGCATGGACTCTCCGGTTGCTCTTGACTCATCAGGCGACCGGGCAATATTCTATCCCGCCGTGATATATTCCAGTCAGCCCCGTAAGCTCAAGAGGGTCGATTAGGGAAACCAGATGGCAATCTCGCAAGACCAGGATGTGTTTCGTCTGGGGGCAGAAGCTTCCGCACTCGATGAGATTTCGGAAACCGTAGTCGCTTCCACGCAAGAGTTTCAGTTGGGTGACGGGCGTGAAGCGAATCGGGATGAACGCGAGAGCCCAGCTGAGTCCATCGAAACATTTTTTGATCTGGTGATAAATGAACTTTCCGCCCTTCGAACGCGCTCGGAGGTTGACGCCATCGAGCAGGCCGCGGATTTGATACTCGATTGCGAATCGCGCGGCGGCCGCGTTCACGTTACCGGCATCGGCAAAAGCGAGCACATTGCCCGCTACGTCGCCTCGCTTCTTTCGAGCACTGGAACGCCGTCCTATTTTCTTCATGCCACCGAATGCATGCACGGCTCGGCTGGCCAGGTGTGCGCCAACGACGTCGTCATAGCCATTTCCAACAGCGGCACGACTCCCGAGCTGCTGACGGCGGTACAGACACTGCGCGAATTTGGAATCAAGGTCGTGGCAGTTTCAGGCAATCGCGAATCCGAACTGGCCCGTTGTGCAGACGTAGTGTTGGATGCCGGAGTCGATAACGAAGGTGGAGAGTTGAATCTTGTTCCTCGCGCAAGCATCCTGGCTAAGATCTATGTATTGTGCTCGCTATCGGTAGCGCTTGAGGCTCACAAGGGTCTGACTCGCGAGCAATACGCGCGTTGGCATCCGGGCGGCGCGTTGGGGAGACTCGCTCGCGGGGAGTGATCCCTCACTTCTTTGGCCACGTTAGGCGGAGCGGGAACATTAGCGCTAGCCGTAATCTCAGAAAGTCCTCATTCAAGGCTCACGCCTCGGCACGGCGATTCGTGCAGATTCTTAAGGTGCAGCGTCAAGGTTGCCCTGGGAGTCTGTATGAGCGAATCCGAAGGGACGACGTCGTGGTGGAGCATAGTCTCAAACGTCATGGCTGTGTTAGCTATTGGCGCGGCCTTCGTAGCGCTCAAAGTTCTTTTTCCGGCGGGGACTGAGAGTGGCGAAGGCAACGAACACGTTGCCATCGCAATAGAAGCGGTCCTCTCGTTCGCATTAGCTGCCCACGTGGCGCTTTTGGTCGCGCTGTTGGGTGGGTGTGCCGGCATTATCGGACTGTTGCTATGGGAACCGAAGTGGCCCTGGGCAGTCTTGGGGATTCAGATAAACGCGCTTGTGTTGACAACCCTGCAAGTCCTGAGTGCACTCTCATGGTATCCGAACTAAGAAGCAGTAGGCCGCCCGACTCGCCGTCCTATCTTAAGGCTATGCTGACTGCATTGCGATGAGGTCTCAAAAGGAGCGCCGGCTTGGGACCGACGCTCCTTTTACGGAAAAACAACCTCTCACCTGAACCTGAAGTTCGCGACGTGGATGCTGCCATCGTTCAGTGTAACGACTAACTGACGACAGGTCCCAGCCCACGACGCGTCTGTCTTCCAAACGTAGATATACTGGTCCGCTCCTGCATCGTAGCTCAAGCTACTGCCTCCAGCCGTCACGGTATCCTGCAAATCAGCCACCGGGCTGCTAAGATCGCAAGGAATCGGGCCAGAAGTCGGAGAGTTGGGCGCGAATATATTCAAGCCCTTGTTCCCGCTCAAGCTAAACTTCACAGGAATCGCCCTGCCGGCGTTGACCACATTCAACACGGGCGGATTGCTGACCGGCGAGAAGAAGCCGGTGAAGTTGTAGAGCACGGTGATAGTAAACGAGCAGGAACTGGTGTTGCCGTTGTGATCATCCGCCGTTGCATTCACGGTCGTGGTTCCAACCGGGAAGCTCGATCCGGATGCGTGATCGGTTGTCACCGTGACGTTCGATGAACAGCTATCGATGGCCATCACCGTGAAGCTTACTGGCGCCGAGGTCGCGGTTGAATCCGGCGGCAAGGTGACTGTGATGTTGCTCGGGCAGGTGATGACCGGCGCAGTAGTGTCAACTACGTTCACAGTGCGTTTCGCCGTAGCAGAGTTAGTGCCGTCCGTCGCCGAATAGGTGATCGTGTATGTTCCCGGCGTGTTGACGTTCACAACGCCGGTTGAGGTCACTGCGACGCTGTCGGCGCAAGCATCGTTAGCTGTCGCGCCCGGATCGGTGAAGCTGGTATGGCACTCGACGGTCAGCGGATTAGATCCGCTCAAACTAATCACGGGGGCCGTCGTGTCCACGATATTGATGACCACATTGTCATCACTGGAGCCTCCGCCTGAGGACGAGACGGTAAGCGTTATGTTGTGTGAGCCGAGCGGCAGCGAGACAGTCAGCGTTGAACCTGTGCCAAGGGTAGTTGCGCCTTCTTTCCAGGCGTAGGAGAGCGTGCCGCCGCCCGTTGAGGCTGTGCCGTCAAGCATCACCGTTGTCAATGAGCCCGCGCACTCCACGGTCTGGTCCGGGCCCGCGTTAGCGACGACTGGAGGCGCGGCGCCGAGTTTTTGCACGCGGTCATTGCCCGTATCGGCTACGTAGATATTTCCCGTCGCATCCACCGCCAGGTATTGAGCACCGCTGAACTGTCCATCACCGCTTCCTGCCGAACCGAAGGATTCGAGAAAAGTGCCGGTTGACGAAAACTTTTGTATGCGGCTATTGCCCGTGTCGGAGACATAAACATTTCCTGACGAGTCTACGGCTACGCCCTGAGGTCCGCTGAACTGGCCGTTGCCGCTGCCGCTGCTACCCCACTTCGTGATGAACGTGCCGCTCGAACCAAACTTCTGGATGCGGTTGTTGCCCGTGTCACCAACATAGACGTTTCCCGACGAGTCAACCGCTACTCCCTGCGGTCCGCTGAACTGTCCGTCTCCAGAACCGTTGCTACCCCAATTAGTGATGAATGTTCCGGTCGACGTGAACTTCTGTATTCGATGGTTCTGAGGGTCCGCGACATACACATTGCTGGACGAGTCCACCGCAACGCCGGCGGCGCCAAAGAACTGCCCGTTGCCGGTGCCTCGCGTACCCCAAGACTTACAAAGGCGCCGCTCGAGTCGAACTTTTGCACCAAATCATTAGTCCGGTCAGGGTCTGAATCGGTTACGTAAATATTGCCTGCCGAGTCCACGGCCACTCCGGCAGGGGCGATAAGCTTGCCGGGAGTACTGCTGCCGGGACCGCTGAACTTGAACAAGAACGTTCCAATGGAATTGAATTTCTGTCCGCGTTGATTTCCGTCAACGACGTAGACATTTCCGGCGCTGTCGGTTGCTATGCCTCGCGGGGTGATGAACTGCCCGTTGTTTGAGCCGGTAGTTCCCCACTTCAGCAAGAAAGTGATTGAGGCTGCAGCCGAGCTTACCCAAATCAGTACAACAGCCATCAGTACCGACAGAACGATAGGCCAGCGATGCTTTCCTGGATGAAAACTAAACAACTGTGCTACTGATCGACGAAAAGACGGGATGTGTGATCTCATTTCAATCTCCTTTTCAAAGACAAGGGGAGAGTAAGACGTGAGGAATACGTGCTTGCTGCGCTGGCGGAAATCGGCAACCGCCAGGTTTGTGGTTCATCTTTCTCTCAGGCTTT
>DATFWM010000313.1:0-2712 GCA_035259295.1 Blastocatellia bacterium
GAGGCGGAGAAAAGTAAGGCGAGCCGACCTCTTCCCCTGCAGTCGCATCAAGCAGGGCCGCGCTGTCTCTGACCGAAATAGTCAGCGCGTGATGATGAGAGCAGCCGTTCCAACCTTCAAATTGGGTTGGTCCCATGGGCACTCGCCCCCGCGTGGGCTTCAATCCGAACAGTCCGCAGCAGGACGCTGGAATCCTGATCGAGCCGCCTCCGTCGCTCCCGTGCGCCATCGGAATTATGCGACTTGCGACCAGTGCGCTAGATCCGCCCGACGATCCGCCGCTGGTGCGTTCCAGATTCCACGGGCTGCGCGTCGCACCGAACAGCACCGATTCGGTCGTCGTCGTCAGGCCGAGTTCAGGAGTTGTGGTCTTGGCGAATATCACGAGCCCGGCTTTCTTGTAGCGAGTTACCAGCGTGCTGTCGAAATCAGGAACGTTGTCCTTAAACGCGCGGCTGCCGTAAGTCGTTTTGGTCCCGGCGAGTTGCTGACCGAGGTCCTTGAGCGCAAACGGCACGCCCTTGAACGGCCCATCAGCCAGACCTTGTTTTAGCTGCGTTTCAGCCTTGTCAAAGAAGATCTGCGCGACGGCGTTGATCTTGGGATTGATCGCTTCGAGCCGTTGCCTCACTGCATTGAGCAACTCGAGTGCAGTGACCTCGCGTTTCGCCACAAGCGCAGCAAGCCCCAGCCCATCATATTGATCGTACTCCGCCGCAAGCCCCGAAAGTCGCGCCCGGTCGCCGTGAGCGGACGGTTTGTCGATTGTGTTCACAATAGCTCCCACGGTGGCGACAGTGCCAAGCTCGATCATCTGCCGCCGGCTGATAGGTAACCACGGGGAACACTTGGAACACGGGTGCTCTTCTGTTTCCCCGCGATCCCTGTGTGCCCGGTGGTTTTCTCTTGACATGAGTCGTTAACCTAAGCGATACGAAGCGGATTCGCAAGAGCCGCTGACTATTTAGTCTTGGGCCCTGCGTTGCTATAATTGGCTGGGAGCCATGATGCCAGAGACCTACGACATGTTAGTAATCGGCGCGGGGCCCGCAGGGCTGACCGCCGGGCTTTACGGATCGCGATCGAACTTGAAAACCGCAATCATAGAAAAGGGCTTGGTTGGCGGCCAGTTGCTCAACACCGAAGCGATCGAAGACTACACGGGCTTTGAGCACATAACCGGACCGGAGCTTGCGCAACTGATGGAAAAACATGCAACCAAGTTCGGAGTCGAAATCAAACCCTTCGAATCAGTTGAGTCAGTCAAGAGAATCGATCATCTCTTCGAGGTGAAGACGGACGCCAACTCTTATCATGCGACAACAGTGATTGCGACTGCCGGCGGCACCGCGATCAAGCTGGGCGTGCCGGGAGAAGAGGAATTCGCCGGACGAGGCGTGAGTTATTGCGCGGTATGCGACGGGGCGTTCTTCAACGGCCAGGTGATCACGGTCGTCGGCGGCGGGGACGCAGCGGTCGAAGAAGCAAACTACCTGACTCGGTTCGGGAGCCGAGTGTACGTCATTCATCGAAGAAACGAGTTTCGCGCGCAGAAGATTCTTCAGGACCAGCTTTTCAATAATCCAAAAGCGGAAGTTATTTGGGACACAGTCGTGGAAGAGATCAAGGGCGACAAAGAAACCGATCACGTCGTACTGCGGAACGTAAGAACCGGCCTTCGGCGCGACCACCCGACTCAAGGCGTGTTCATCTTCATCGGTTTCAAACCCAACACTTATTTTCTGGAAGACCATCCGGCTCACGACGTGGGCGGGCATTTGATCACCAACGATCGAATGGAGACAAGCATACCGGGATTATTTGCGGCGGGAGACTTACGATCACAGCTTGTGCGGCAGATCACTAACGCTGTGGGCGATGCGACGGTGGCGGCGCTTGCGGCGGAGAAATACATCACGCATCTCAAGCACGCACAGTCAGGCGCGGCCGTCTGAGACCTTCAGACAAAGATTACTGCGGTTCCGGATCCAACCGTCATCTTGGGTTTACTTCGAAGACAGGATACTTCGCAGCGAGGGGCTCAAATGCCTCGGGCGGAGAGCCGGCGGCGACTGGAAAATATCTCTGAACCGTTCGTCGGTAGCGATCAAGGTAGTCCTTTAGCAACTCTGGCCTCTCTTCATCTGGTAACGCCCGCAAGCGAACTTCTTCTCGCTTGCTTCCTTTGACCAGCGTCGCTTCGCCGGTTGCCATCACATTTCTGACCCACTGAGTGTAACCGCGCGGAGCGACGAGATACCTCTTCCCGGAGCGTTCGAGTAAGTTCACCGGAGTCGAGTACGTGAGACCTGTCTTACGTCCTCGAACTTGCAGAAGGTAATTGTGCCGCAGTCCAAGACCGATTCGTACAAGAAGCCCAAACGCCCGGTTGATGAACCGGTCAACCGCGTTCGGTTTCAGGTACTGGCTTGGCTGCTGAGTCATACAACCGCGGCAGTTATAGCATGAAATCTATCCATTGCAACAGACACGAACTGAGCGGTTCGCCGTCGCGCGGGACTTGAGGGCGCGATTCTGGCGATAGCTCTGTAGCCTGCTGGCACCGCGCTGCTCAGCGTACCTTTTCTTTTCGTGTACTGATCGATGTAGGAAGGATCTTTGATAACAACTTGTGAAAGTTACCTGCGAGTATAGGCGCGCTAGCCGAGCTTATGATGGATCAGCTCGGCCAATTGATTAGCTTGCTCGCTG
>DATFWM010000314.1:0-3234 GCA_035259295.1 Blastocatellia bacterium
AGGCCATCCGATGGCCAACATCCTCGTCGAGCTGCACACCGGCAATGGCATGCTCCTCAATCAGACGGTGACGACCAACGAAGGCGACTTCGCTTTCACACGCCTGACCGGCGCTTCGTTTATCGTGGTGGTCAACGAGCCGGATCATCAGCCGGCTTCAGAGCGCGTCGAGTTATCGCGCGACGCCACGACGCGGCCGGGCGAAACTGTCCGTGTTGATATCGTCCTGACTCCTAAGCGGGGAGCTCCCGTGCCCTCGGCAGGGAGCGTCTTTCATCAAGAAGTTCCCGAAACCGCATTGGCCGCTTACCGGAGAGGCGTGAGATTACTTGCGGAACGCAAAAGCGACGAGGGTATAGCCGAGTTGAAAGAAGCCGTGAGGATAATGCCTGCGTATTTCGACGCTCACCTCGCCCTTGGGTTGGAGATGTTTCGACTTCATAGGTACGACGACGCCACGCAGGAACTCGAACATGCTCGTGCGATCAATTCGCGGGATAGCAGGCTTTATCATACTTTCGGGCTGGTTCTATTCGAGCAGAAGAAATACGCAATTGCTGCGAGAGTCCTTGAGGAGGCGGCGCGCATGAATCCGGCCAACGCCGAAGCGCGATTAATGCGAGGCCTGGCTTTAATTGAGATCGGCAGCCTGAACGAAGCTGAAGCCGATATCAAGGCCGCTGACAAGATGAGCGCTCACAAACTCACGATTGTTCACTTACATCTTGCTCGTGTTTACGAAAAGCGCGCGCAACCTTCGCTTGCTGCCGACGAGCTTGAAACTTACCTTCGAATGCAACCGCACCCGGACAATGAAGCTGCGATACGAGCGGCTATTAAAAAGCTCCGAGCAAAATAGAATGAAACCCCGTCCTCCCGCTGCGCAGAAGCCTCGAGATTGAGAAACAACCCGACGGGAAATGAGCGTGTTGACGAGTTGTTACAGCCCTACCGCGCTCGGCGATGAGCTCAAGTTGCGCCGTGTTGTTTCAGCAATTTGACAATCTCTTCGTGGCCGCGACGCGTCGCCCACGCGACCGGCGTTGCCCACTGCGGATCGTCGGGCAGATTGGTCTTCGCCCCACGACTCAGAAGCAATTCGACCATCGCGGTCTTGCCGCTTCTGGCGGCCCAGCCTAAGGGTGTCGAACAAAACTCCTCATCGCGAGCATTCAGGTCGGCGCCGTGATCGATGAACAGCGCGGCGTTCTCAACATCACCTTTCTCAGCGAAACGGTGCAGCGGCGTGATGCGCAGCCAGTCAGGCTGACTTGGATTCATGCCGTGCTCGAATAAAAGTTCGTTCAACTCGCGCGTCTTTGCGCCAACCGACCAGGGCCTGAACGCGATACGCCTCGGGAGGTCGGGCTGATAGCGCAGCATTAAGCGCATGAACAATTCGTGCCCCTGTCCCGCTGCGTTGGCTAGTGCTCCGGGGTCATCGGCTAGCGCTGGATTGGCAGCGAAGACCGCCGCCGCCGTCTGAAGATCGTTGCAGTGCGCAAGCAGATGCACCGGGCGAGCAGCGCCGTACGAGCATAGCAGGTCGACCAGCTCTCGGTTGTGGTCAGTGCGATAACCCGCAGCGCCCAGCGCGGCACTCAGTGTGTCGGCGGAACTCTCGATTTCCACACTCGGGTAAGCGCCGTGCTCCAGCAGGAGTTTAACGATCTCAATGTGACCGTTGACGACAGCCGAATGTAGCGCATGGCCTCGCGGGGCGATGTGCTCCTCGGGCAGATTCGGATCTGCCCCGCGTTCGAGCAGCAGCTTTACGATCTCGATGTGCCCCGCCGCGGCGGCATTCTTAAGCGGCGTCCCGGAGCACGCGTAGTAAGTGACATAATCCGACGGACGATTAGCAAGTAACGGATCTTGATCGAGCGACTCGCGCACGCGTTCCAGATCGCCGATGTACGCCGCTGTGCAGATGTCGACGTGCGCGCCGCGCTCGCGAAGATGTTCGAGCACCTCACGTGGAGTAGTGGTAACGTCTTTGGGCACATCGCGCCAGCCGCGATAGTCGTAATCGCCATTGCAGAGCTGAATCGGTCGCGCGCCATCGCCGCGTTGCGCGTCGATATGCGCGCCGCGCGCCAGCAGTTCGTCAATCACTTCTGTCTGTCGCGTCATCACCGCCCAATGAATCGGCTGATTGCCGCCCCTGTCCCGCGCGCGCAAAAGTTCAGGCGAAGCATCGAGTAAAGCCCGCACTTTTGCCAGGTCTCGTTCACGAATTGCGGCCGCGATGCCCGCGCCCTTTGGCGCATCGCCGTCGGGACCTGCGATCGCGGCCTCGAGTAACTTCTCCATCTCGGTGTAGCCGCGGTCGCGAGCAACGTCGAGGTAGTTGCCGAAGTTGAACTTCGCTCCGTGCTCGAGCAAATACTTCGCGACCTCGATCTGGTTCTCGCGCACTGCGAAGTACAGCGGAGTGCGGTATTCGTACTGCGAGCGTGCAAGGCTCGGATCTTTTTCGAGCAACTGCTTGATCATCTCGAGATCGCCGCTGATGGCAGCGCAGAACATCTCCCAGACGTCGGCGCCGTTGCCGGGTGACCAGAAGAGAGGTTCGTCTTTCTTCAACGCCTCGGGTCGGATCATATGATTAATCTTCTCGACAGATTTCGCATCTCGTGTAGCCATCTGTTCGCTTCTCTGGACCCTTACAACCTATCAAATAAAGAAAGCTATTCGCTCGCCGGTTCGACTTAATTGACGTGCTCATCGGCGCCTCCACATAAGAGACCAGCTTGGTCGTGGCTTCCAGCCTATTCTTTTAAAACCCAAGACAATGACACATCCGATCAAAACGCCGGCGGTGTCGGGAATCAAGTCTCGCGAGCGACAGTGTCCTTGACCTGTTACGCCTTCGGCAATTTCCACCAGTGCTCCGAACACAAGCATTATCGCTGCTGCCCAAACGAATGGCCTCCATTTTGATAGCCGGAATTGCGCGCTCGTCAGCACGTAGCCAAAGGCGAACAGCACGATATGCGCGTAGTTGGTCAGAGAGTAAATGGCGAGAGGTAAATCGAACGTCAATTCGCACTGGTGAGGATCGAACCCGAAGCCTACCTTCATCGGGAAATAAAGCAGGCCCAGCACCATGAAAGCAACATATGCCCAGCGGGCGCCCAGTAGAGACAGAATGGCGAGCACGACTCTCAAACCTGTTAGAAGCCACATGTTCTTCCTGGTAGCGCCTCAGTTCACGAATCCGCTCCTTCGCAT
>DATFWM010000315.1:0-3090 GCA_035259295.1 Blastocatellia bacterium
GTAGTTGTCGAGGTGACTATTGATGAAGAAGGCAACGTTATCTCGGCGCGAGCGATCTCAGGTCACCCGCTACTGAAGGATGCCGCAATTGACGCGGCGCGAGGGTGGACTTTCAACCAGACGTTGCTTCAAGGCGTGCCGGTGAAGGTCATCGGCACGATCACGTTCAGGTTCGAACTTGGTGACAGTTTCGAACCCCATGATCCAAAAGAATTAGAGGCTCTGAAGCGTCAGGTCCACGAGAGTCCTAACTCGCCCGAGGCACATTTGAAGCTCGCCGATGCATATGTATATCGTGGCAACAACGACGAAGCGATCGACGAGTATAGTGAGGCGATTCGGCTCAGCCCGAACTTTGCAACGGCCTACTATCAACTGGGGCGACTCTATCAACAACTGCAACGGTACGACGAAGCTCTAGATGCTTACAGATTTGCGATTAACATACCGCCCGAACTTGCTTCAGTGAACAAGCCGAGTTTCACCCTTGCAGACCAAACATACATGCTCATTGCGTCGATCCATTTAGACCGAGCGCAGTATGCTGAGGCGCTTAATGTGCTCAGTGAGGCGGCGAAGCTGTATCCTGATCTAATGACTCTTCATTTGTACTTGGCTCGGGCTTACCTTGGTCTAGGCGACAAACACTCAGCGCTTGGTGAGTATGAGCTTGTGAAGAAATCAGACCCAGAGTTTGCTCGCGAGATATTGAAAGAGATTCGAAAGAAACCGTGAAGTTGTCGCCCTGATCACCATCTACCGTTCGACATTCAACGTCACAACTGTTGCGCCCCAGCCGCCGGCTTCGCCGGGTGCGTCTCGATAATCAATCACGTAAGACGCGCGCGAAAGAATCGATCGAACTATCTCGCGCTGGACACCAATCCCTCTGCCGTGAATGATCCGAACCCATCGCACGCCGCGACGATGAGCTTCTTCGAGATAGTCTTCAACCACCGCGCGGACCTGACGCGGCGGTATCGAGTGTAGATCAAGCACGTCCCGGAATTCGATTTGGACAATATCTGGAAAAGGATTATTGGGGTCTACGGAGTCGTCATCTTCAGTCTCATCGAAAGGCGCAGCTTCATCGCCGGGCTGGCGCTTCCGTCTAAGGTTTCTTAGCAGATTGAACATCACGACAGAACGGGACGTGTGCTTACTGCTTGATCGCTGCTTCGACAAGCTCGATGCGCTGGCTTGGAGTTTCGCCGTTACGAGGCGCTTTCTCGATCAACTCGATCGTATCGAAGCCGTCGACCACTTTGCCGAAGATCGTGTACTTGCCGTCCAGATGCGGCGCCGGGCCTAGCACGATGAAGAAAGAAGTCTCGGCCGAGTCGGGGTCGCTCGCGCGCGCCATTGACAGCACGCCGCGAGTGTGAAGCGCGGTGTGGCTGAACTCACCTTTCAGCTTGCGGACCCATTTGTCAGCAGAGTGCGGCTTGTTGTCGGCGCGAGTGGCGCCGAGTCCGCCTTGAATGACGAAGCCGGGAACGATTCGATGAAACGCGGTGTGGTCGTACCAGCCGCTCTCAACCAGCTTCAAAAAGTTTCGTACGTGCTCAGGCGCAAGTTCGGGGTTCATCTCGAGTGTTATGTCGCCGAGGCTGGTTCGAAGCAACACGTCCTTGCGCATCTGGTCGACGGTCGCGTCTTTGAATGGTTCTGGCTTCTTGCGTTCGATCTTGATACTTACGATCTTTACCGGCGTGGCCGCCAAATGATCCGCGTCCGTCGGGCTGAGTGAGATTCGCTCCGCAACGTCGAGACCTTCAGTGACTTGTCCGAAAACGGAGTACTTTCCGTCGAGTTGCGGCTGCGGATAAAGACAGATGAAAAACTGCGCGCCTCCGCTGTTAGGCTGAGCCGGATCGCTGACCGCTGAAACCGTGCCCCGAACGTGCTTGAGATCGCTTAGCTCGTCGGGGAGCTGGCTGAAGCCTCCGGTGCCCCATCGCGCGCGAGGAGTTTGAGGGTCCTTGAGCAGCGGGTCTCCGCCCTGGATGATCGCGCGCGGAAGGAACCGATGAAACGCAGAGCCGTCATAAAAGCCCGACCGCGCGAGCTGAATGAACCCGGCAGTGTGCTTGGGTGCTTTATCTGAGAAGAATTCGAATCGAAACACGCCCAAAACGGTAGTGATCACCGCTTCCGCTTGTTCAGCCCGCACGTCAGCTTCAGGCTGTGGAGGCTGAGCTTCCCGCTTTTTCTGCTGGTTCGCTAAGCCAGCCAAAGAAAATGCCGACAAAATCGCGCAGAATAGAATCGCGCTAAAGCTTTTCAGGCTGCCGCGTCGCATTGACTCGCTCTACGTTTGTTTTGAAAAGTCCGGAAGCTCCCTAGCCTTTTTGCGAGCGAATCCAAGCAAGGAATTCCAATTGGGCCTTCTGTGATCGCCGCAGCTACCGCAAGGTATGCCAATCCGCTTGTCCAACGGTTCCCACTTTGATCTCAACCACGAGACTTGCGGTTGTTGTGTGAACGATATCCCACGACCATTGGCTTGACGCCCGCTGAGTTTGAAATTGACTTCGACCTCGAATTTGCAGCACGGCGTCTTCCACCCAACCGTGCTGAAGTACCTCTCCCACGGCGGCCGGTGAACTCCGTACTCCCTCCACACCTTCCTAGAGAACTCGACCTCCCACTTGTAATTCCAACTTGTTCTGAACTTGGTTACCAACTCGAGGACGCTTTTGTCTTTGAAGGGAGTACCAAGCGCAAAATGGTTTTTCACACGAGCTAGCGATATCTCAGCTTCTCGGCGAACGTATTTTGATCTGTCCTTAGTCATTTCGTAAAGTTGACCGATGGCGGTGCGAGACAGCAGGATGTCTCCCGACTCTCTGATGACATGTTCGAATCCATGAGGAACAAATGATCTGGGCTCAAACTGTTTTGTTGATCGGAGCCGGCAAAGAACTTCATACGCGCTCTCATCGCGATACTGTTCGCCCAGAATCTCAGATATTGTGAACCACGCCATGCGATCTCGGAATTGTGCGAAGTAGACTTGTATGAAATTCAAGAGTCTCTCTTTCTGCAGTCGAGAAAGTTTTCGAAATCTGTATTGAAATATGTTTAACA
>DATFWM010000316.1:0-3766 GCA_035259295.1 Blastocatellia bacterium
AAGCATTTGAACCTTCAGCAACCGCACAAGTTAGATCATCGAATCGTCCAGCTCGCTCACGAGATCACACGCAACTCGCCGACCGCGTACGACAAAGCGCGAGCAATTGAAAGTTATTTGAAGAACGAGTTTCGTTACACGCTGGACTTGAAGTCGGCTGGGGGCGATCCGCTGTCAGAGTTTCTGTTCGAGACGCGCGAGGGCCACTGTGAATACTTCGCGACGGCGATGGCGATTATGCTGCGAACGCTGGATATTCCCGCGCGCATCGTGAACGGATTTCAGATGGGTGAGTATAACGAGCTCAACGAGATGTACACGGTCCGCGAAAGCGATGCTCACTCGTGGGTGGAGGCCTACTTCCCCCGGAGCGGCTCTTGGATCGAATTCGATCCGACGCCGGCGGCCGGTATCAATGACTACACGCAAGGCGGATTGCTCGGGCAATTGCGAAGGTACACAGACGCCCTGGAAGTGTTTTGGCTCAATTACATCGTCACGCTCGACAGCGACGAACAGGCCTCGATGATGGTTGAGCTCCAGCACCGCTTGTTAAAAGTGAAGGACCGGTTTCTTGCCTATTATCTGAGTGCCAAGCTGTGGACTCGCAACATGATAAACAGGCTGATCGTCGGGAGAAGCTGGAATGCCGGCGAGATGCTTAAGCTGGTAGTCGGCCTTACGATCCTCGCTCTGTCCTCACTGTGGTTGTACATATTCGTTTCGCATCGCAAGCGCAGACGGCTTCCATCGACCGGCTATGGTCCGTGGTGGTATCGGCTGTTCATACTTCCAACCTGGCGTCGTAAGTTGGCGAGGCAGGACTATCGGCGGTCCGCAGTGCTTTTTTATGAGCAGATGCTGGCGATAGCCCGACGCGCAGGACTTGTCAAGCAATCACATCAAACGCCCATCGAGTTTGCCACTGCTTCAGGGCTCGCGCCCATAACTGAGATCACGACGCTGTACAACAGGATTCGTTTCGGAGGCGCAGAACTTAGCGATAATGAAAGCAGCCAGGTGTCTGAGCTGCTCTTCGAGTTGAAGCGCAGCATTCGCAACCGGCGCTAGCTCTGACGTTCAGAGTTCAACCTTTAGGTTGCTGTCCCGAATAACGCAAGCTGAAGCTTGAATTCTGAACCTCGCTACTTCGCCCACAGCCACCCAAGCGTGCCGGCCGTGATCAACGCGGAAATCAATCCGTCGAACATCGACTTGAGCGTCGTGCTCCATTTGATACCCTTCCAAATTGAATCTTGCATGAGCGCGAGACCGTAGCCAGCAAACGCCGTTGTTCCAGCGAAGCGAAACACGTCCAGATACTGAGCCCGAGGACCCAGCGCTCTCCCGGCGACATAGGCGGCGAACACTCCCACTACAATGCAGTAAAGAAACCAGAGGATGAGGTTCGCGGTCAGCGACGGCGGTCCACTCTGCCTTATCGTGATCATCGCGACCGGGCCGGCCTTCATCTTTTCCTGAAACTCAGGCGTCTTCATTCCCTTCGGCCCTTCAGGACACGGCATCACGTAGTTGCCAGGTGGAATCTCGAACTTCCGCAGCGCGCCCATGACTTCATCCTCGGACGACACCTTGCCAAAGTCGGATCGGTGGTAACCGAGCACCATGTGAATGACCGAGCTCACGATAAACACAAACACCGCCGCGAGCAGAATGGGAAGCCACAACTGAGTGAGTGGAACCATCACTACCTCCTGTGTCTGTTGGTGCTGCTTTGAGCCTTCGGGCCTTAGTGGCGAACAAGTCCCTGCCACGAAGTCCCAAAGACACTAAGCAGCACAAAGTTTTCTCACGGCTTGATTACGTAATCGGGCCAGCAGACATCCGGTCTTTCGTCGAAGCCGAAGATTCTAACTGTCCCAGATGCTGAACCGCTCGTCGCGAATTTCGGATCGAGAATCTTTGCTATCTGATCGCGCACGCCTTCAAGATGCACCCGAGTCGCCCGGTCGGTCGTCCTCACAAGCGCGGCACTGACCGAAGCATTCAACGCGTGAAGCTCGGCGCGATAGAACGGGCGCTCGTCTCCGCTTGTGACGAACAAACCCGCGAACGAAGCGGGCAAGCCTGCGGGCAAGGTCTGCGGCGCGCCGTTTATTTTGTTGTTCGCCAGATCCAGATAGGCGCGCTGCAGATTGCGACGATATGCGTCGATCTTCACGCGCGGAGCACCGAGTTCGGTCCAGACCCCTTTGCGAACATCAGCGAGGAAATCGGTTGGTTGGTAAGCGTTTTCACCATCCACCGCCTGCTGCTCAACCAGTCGCGCGAAACGTGAGCTGGAAAGAAGGTTGTTCAACACGCTGCTCTGCGCGTTGCGTATTCGATTAAGCGCTCCGATCGGCTCGATTCTTCTAAGCACTTCTTTGTCGAGGGCCCACGTCGGCGTCGCGAAGGCATTGTCGTTGAGGAACTTCACCGCCTCAACTTGGCGCGCTTTCGGCACAGGTGTGAATCGCGCTCCGTCTTGACCAATGTGTTTCTGCTGGCTATCGAATCCCCCCACAATTGCAGCCACATGATTTACCTCCAGCGTCCACTGGCCGAGCATTCGCCCGTACAACTCACCGAGGTCATCATAAGGTTCGCCTTTCTGGGTTGTGCTCGCAGTCAGCAGCATCTTGGATACGCGCTGCAGATTCTTGATGCCAAGCGCGGTTGACTTCACCGCGTCAGCGTCGCCGACCGCTTCGGTCAGCTCGCCCGGATCGCTACCGGCCGCCCCCTCCGTTGAGAATCGATACCACGGAGTCTTGTCCTGCTCGCGTGCCCATGAATCGAGCGTAGCTTTCTCCTCGTCCGGAGTATGCGCGCCCGGGATGGGCTTGTAGCCCCACGCGGTAGCCCAGACGTCGTAAGGTCCGATGCCGGGGACAAGATCAGCCGGATCAATTTTGTCCTCGGGTTGAGCCACGTAGTTGAAACGCGAGTAGTCCATCAGCGTGGCGACGTGGCCCATCTTGTGGACCCACTCGCGGTCTCGCACCTTGTCTTGGGGATAGGTCGAGCTGGACTTCATGTTGTGCTGAAACCCGAGCGTGTGCCCGACTTCATGCGCGACAACGTACTCGAGCAGCGTGCCCATCAAATCGTCAGGCAGCGGCAGCTTTTGCGCGCGCGCGTCCAGAGGTCCAACCTGCAGAAAATACCAATCGCGCTGAAGATTCATGATGTTGTGGTAGAACTGAATGTCCGAATCCAGAATCTCTCCGGTGCGAGGGTCGTGAATGTGCGGCCCCGAAGCGTTCTCAATCGTCGAAGGAAGCCAGCGAATCACCGAATAGCGCGCGTCTTCGGGGCTGAAGTCTGGATCTTGCTCGGGAGTCGGCGCAAGCTTGGCGATGATCGCGTTCTTGAAACCGGCTGCCTCGAAGGCCTTCTGCCACTTCTCAACGCCGCGCTTCATATAAGGAATCCACTTGGTGGGCGTCGCAGAGTCTATCCAATAGACGATCGGCTTCACAGGCTCGGAGATTTCAGCGTTCGGATCTTTCTTCTCCAGCCGCCAGCGAGTGATGTAACGGCGCTCGGGAGCTTTGTGCTCGTCGCGACCGTAGTCCATCTGGCTCACTGTGAAGTACCCGACGCGCTCGTCGAAAACTCGCGGCATCATTGGCTTTTCGGGAAGCTTGACCATGCTGTAATGGACCACCACGGTGGCGCTTCCTGGATTCATGCCTCCTGCGGTAACAGGTATCGGAGTACTCGTGATTCCAGCGGGCGTCGGCATCCGAGTGTAAGTGTG
>DATFWM010000317.1:0-2349 GCA_035259295.1 Blastocatellia bacterium
CACGGCAGCCACAATGCATCGTCAGCCAACACCGGGTTCGATCGCCGCCGCCGAAAGCAAGCTCAGTGAAGTGTCGTCAGACCAGGTGAAGGCGGTCGAGGTTGCGATGGCTCGTGCTCGCAAAGCAGACCTCGCCAACGATAAGAGCACCTGCGAGCAAGCCCTTGCAGAGGTGCAGCGGGCGATCGGTCCCTGACATGCTGCCTGGATCGACCTACTCACCGCTTCAGACTATTTGCTGTCGCCTATTTCGTCGGCCGCCGCGTCAACCAACCCGGTCTGGATCATGTTTGCGCTGTTCGCATTCAGCTACCTGATCGGGTTCGTCGGCCTTTTAATTGCCGTGCCGCTTGCGGTCCGCCATCGGCGTGCTGACACGCTTCGCGTTACAGCGATATTACGAAAGCTTCCTTTGTACGGCCATCCCGAGGGCAACTGTGACAGATGCGGTTAGATTGAACGCCTTATGACAAGAAGATGGACTGATTACCGCGCGCGTGAGCACAGCAGTAGGGTGCTGATCAATCAACCGAGTGCAGCGAAACATACTTGGTCCGTCGCACGAAAAATAGCTCATACAACTTGTCATCACCGATGACTCTGCCAACTTCTCTCAGGGCGAAGAACGGCATTAAACAGACAAACATGATAATTCCGACAACCAGTATTCCCTCCAAACTCCCCCCATCGATCACAGGGATACTGTCGCTAAATGTCTTACCGTGCCACTTCCCTATGATCACTTCCTCTATGATGTAGAAGCCTATCAATAATGCTGAGAACACGCTCGACTTGAATACGATTGGATATATCAGCGGCTTATCCTTCAGCGTATCGGCTACGTGAAACGTCTCTCCCGTAAACATCACCTTTGCTAGTAGGAACGCATTGATAACGGCGAACCCTTGATGAAAGAAAAGGTTCGGCTCATTCAAGACGATTGACTTGTGAAACGCAAACAAACCAAGAAAAACCCAAAGATAAAGGAATATCCAAAGCAGCTTCCTTCCCTCTGCGACGGCCTTTCGCATTACGCGATTGAGATGTTCGTTGGACACTTCCATTTTTCTGCTCCAGAACTCATTAAGCTTTCCGATCAGTGTTTGAGCTCCTCGGTCAGGATGTGTACGCCAACCCCGAGCTTGAGCTCGCTATGAGTACCGCGGCGCACCCCACAGCCAATTCCAACGCTCATCTGCCGGCGCCCAGGTTCAAAAGGACGAACCGCCCGCGAGCTACCGGCTCGTCGTTCACCTCGCCGCGGACTTCACATCGAGCAGCGAACATACGGCATTTCCACTGGCACCGGCTCCTTGGAGCTGAGTGTGATCCTGTTCTCTCAGAGATTTTTACGTCGAACGATACGTCTGAAACCGCGACACCGTCCGAGCACGACGCAATCACTCGCATATTCGGCCCGTCATCGTGCAACGATTTGACTCTGCACTTTTGAAATGTGCCGGTTATTTGCTTTCCCTGGACGATTAAACCGCCTGCGTGGAGATCAGCATCTGGCTTGAAAGCAAGCTTGTTATTCTCTTTGGTAAACACATCGCCGCAGGCCGAGGCGTCGATCGTCCAAGCTCCGTCCATATCCGCGGCCTGCGTCGAGGCTGATTGCATAACGAGAAGCGTCAACAGCACCAACGGATTGATGGTTCTCATGAAACTCTCCAATTTAATGGTCAATAGACTACCGCGCTCGATCGGGCGTGGAATTGTCGGTAAATCGGTCTCTTTGAGGCGGGCCCGCGTGGCCTTTCGTATCGCCTTTGAACAGGGCGTGCGACGAGTTAGCGTGTCATTCGTTGATCTAAGTCAATGAGGTTTGCGGAGCGCTCGGTCTCGTCCGCGCAGCCCACTGTGACACCCAGCATGCTGGCCGGTCCGGCGGACTGATTGGAGGATGCGCTTGCGAACGGCGCACGACCACCGTTCGATGAACGTGGCGCGCCGTTTAGCCGGATTCGCATAGTGCGGGAGAGGTCCCTTCGCCTATAACCTCCCGTCGGGACTGAAGTGAAGGTCGCCCTGGCCGCGAACCAATTCAACTATCTCGGTTCATGAGCGGTGCCGCCAGTCAATGGCAGCCGAACCTGTTTCGCAACACCATCGCGATCTATCCGCACGCCGCTTTGTTCGCTGAAAGCAAGAGGGATAATGCGATGCGAGTAGTCGTTGATCTGAATAAGTGCCTGGGATACGCGCAATGCGTCTTTCTCGCTCCCTCCGTCTTCAAGCTAAATGGCGAGGAAGCGCTCAGGTACGACCCCAATCCTGACGATGCGACGCGCCAGAAGGTGTTGCGCGCAGCTGCGGCCTGCCCGGTGCAAGCAATCTTGGTCGAAC
>DATFWM010000318.1:0-10127 GCA_035259295.1 Blastocatellia bacterium
TCCGCCCAACAGCGACTGCTTTCTCCTTCTTGTGCTTGACGAGTTCACGGTCCCCGACAGCCGCCCCGCCAAGCAGCTGCTCCGCGCCGGTTCGCACTTCGGCTAAGCAAGCGGCGGTCGGCTGTTTGTCGAGCCTATGCAAGAGCTCGCGCAACGGATCAAGCTCGCGCGAGACCTTGCGCTCGCGAGCAGCGATGGCCTTAAGCGCGCGACGAGACTTCTGATAGCGGATGAAATAGCCCGACGCAGCTTGTTGGAGCGTCGTGCCTTCAGGAATCTCGATCTCAATTTCTGTTTGGTCGGGATCGTAAAAGTCGACGACCACAACCTTCGTTCCGTCGACACGAGCATTGGCGAGATTGGCCAGAATCAGATCGCCGTAGCGCTTGAACTTGTCGGGCGATTCGAACCGCGCGCGGTCGGATTCGATTGCCTTAATCACAGACTCGCGTCTGCTAATCTCACGCGCAAGCGTCTGGCTCAACGTCACGTACTGGGCTCGGAGCGCAAACGCTCGCTCGCGGGCCGCATAGTACTCCTCAGCCGCTTCAGACAACGAGCCGAATTCGTAGCGAAGCATACCGCGAGCTTGAACAAGTTCAATGTGGGAGAGTAACAGATCGTTTTTCGGATTGATGACCTCTTGGCCGACTCGTTCAACTAGCAATCGAGAGTAAAGAAGAGGTATCTTCGCTCGGTCGAACAAGTCTTCTGCGAGCGATTTGAAAGCATCAACCGGAGTCGAATCTGCACAGCGAGCCAAGAATTCATCTCTCAATTGCGGAGAGAAGATAGAGCCGGCTCCGAAGAAACGCTGAAGCAGTTCCGATTGAGTGGCTGAATTTTTTTCGACACCGTTTGTCAGCGCTTCTCGATCCAGGCGGCTGAGCGCATCCGGGCGAGCGCCAACTGGAGCCGCCCGCTGTTCGAAGAGAGATGCGATCAACTCGCCTTTACCGTCTATCAAGTAAGCGTTCGCCGAACTTCCAGTCAACGCCAACCGAAGCGTTGTCTTGACCTCTCGATCGGCCGCCTCGAGTTTCTCGAATTCAATGTCAACGATGCGATCCAACGGATCTTTCGAGAGGCGCGATAGCGTGGCTCCCGCAATGTGCCTGCGCAGCAGCGACGCGAAAGGAGCCGCGCTGGATTTCGCAGAAGCGCGCCGTCCAGGGTTAGCTGCCAGATAAAGGGCAGGGGTGGTTCGATCCAACGAAACGAATAGCTGCCCAGCGGCAAGCCGAAGGTCTATTCGCAGGTCCGTGCCTGAAACGGTCGCCTTCGCAACACTGCGTCCCAACACTTTTGGGGTGATCTCTTGAACAACCGCCGAGAGATAAAAATTCTCCACGCGGTTATATTACGGCGGTACCGCGAGCGGTAGCGAGCGCTCCGCAATGATTCTGGCTTTGCTCTCTACCATTCGCGCTTGCCAAGTGGTCACGTAAATAAGTTGGTGTAAAAGCGGGGAGGGTGTAAGTTCTCTCAAAGAAATTAGCAGTTAAAACAGGAAAGAGAGGAACTCACACCCGTGGCAAGGATACAGTTAAGCAGGGAGCACGTTCAACTGAGTGAAGTCACGGACCAGTTTTGGGGAGATCCAACTTCCCTCAATTTGTTCGACATAAATTCTGCCTCCTTGTTCATTTCAGCGCTGCGATCGGTCAGGGTTGGCGTCGATCACAGACAAAACATCTTTCATATCCGCACCTTTTTCAGTAATGGACATACGCTTGTGGCGAGGCGTCTTTGGAACAATTCGCATTTGCCGAATCCCACAGTTCGAGCCTGTGGAGTGGCGGCGCAACAAATGCGGAATATGATCTTCATCCTGCGAAAGCCTAAGCATAAGATGAACGCGTCTTGCGAAAGAAGACGAAAAGGAGCCTTTATGAAGAAACAACCTTTCAGCCGTTTAACTATGCAAAGTTCCTTTGTCATGCTCGCGGCGCTGATTCTGGGTTCGTCTGCAAAGGGACAATTGATCGAAGGACAGGGTGGCAAGAAAACGTTGATGCTTACGGCTACGGGACCTGCAAGCGGATCATTTGGTCGTAGCGGACAAGCCGGAGCGGTCGTCCTTAAGACAAAAGGCGGAGGCACGACTCTCAGGTTTTCCCTCTCCGGGCTGAAGCCGAACGCGGCTCACACCGTTTGGTTGATCTTCGACACCAATCAGCCACCGTTCTCGCAAACAAGCGGCGGCCTGGTCGCTACAGACTCGCTCACCGGAACTACCGCGCCCGTTTTCGGGTTTGCCCCCGCTGCGGCAGACAATGCGGCCTTTACTGCGGGCGTCGGACTTGACCCGAACGGTTTCGTCACCGATGCGAGCGGGAACGCGGAATTCAAGATCGATCTCAATTTCGACATTTTGCAGCCAGCATCAGCGCCCGTTGTGCTTCGCCCGGGTGCGACTCAGGTGTTGGAAGTCGCTTCGGATTCCGGTTCTGCTCCGTGCGTGGCTGCAAGTGGTGGCACCTTTCAAGCTGTGATAGATTCCAACTTTATGCGGGTATTCGATACTTCCAAAGCTGCCAGCCCACCTGTGACGTCGCCAAGCTTTCAGACGACTGACGCGCCGCTTAAAGCGAGACTGGTCCGGGGCACTGTTAAAGCTTTGACCATCGCCGAGCATTTCGATGGTTTGACTCACGGGCACCTGCCTGGAGCGAACTTTCCTGCTTCTGGGAGCTGCGGCGACTGGGCCGCGCGACTGACCGGAGCACTAGCCAATGCTAGTCAGTGAGACTTGCCTCGTCTGATGCTTGCGTAATGCATCCTGCGAACGCAGTTCACCGAGCCAATAGGCTTCACGGGCACGAAAGATTTCACGCCACTGCTACGCGAGTGGTATTATCGAAAAGCTTCTGCATGCTAAAAAGCTTGCTCGCTTGACATGCCTCGGAACCGAAACTTATACTCGTGCTCAGTTGATGATTGAAACTGGTCGGAGTTGCGACCAGCAGATGAGGAGAACCCAGCGTGGCTAAGACGATCCAGGGCCGACTCAGCGCAGAGGGATTGCGCGTGGCGATTGTCGCAAGCCGCTGGAACGATTTCATCGTCAGCCGGTTGATCGGCGGCGCCACCGACGCGCTCGAGAGACTCGGTGCTTCAAGCGACGCGATCACCGTCATCCGAGTTCCCGGTTCTTTCGAATTGCCTATGGCGGCAAAGCGCGCCGCTCTGAGCGACGAATACGACGCGGTGATTTGTCTGGGCGTCGTGATTCGCGGTGAGACTTCTCACAACGAGTACATCGCCGCCGAGGTGATAAAAGGCGTCGCCCAGGTTTCTCTTGAAACGAACCTCCCCATAACGCTTGGAGTCGTTACCGCTGATAATCTCGAACAGGCGATCGACCGCGCAGGCGCCAAGTCGGGCAACAAAGGTTTTGACGCCGCGATGAGTGCGGTCGAGCTCGTTAACCTGTATCGTGAATTCTGAAACTGGACGCTACGCTCGTTCTAATTTGCCGGCAGGTTTGAATTATGGGTGCCAGACGTAAGGCGCGAATTTGCGCCTTACAGATGCTCTTTCAATACGACATTTCACGGCCGCGCGTCGATCAACTGACGCGCAGCTACTGGGAGTCGTTCGGCAGTGAAGCGGGCAACGTCGAGCCTGATTTCCCCAACAGACTCGCGCTGGGCGCAATCTCTCATCTGGAAGAAATAGACGACCTCATCAAGCAGCGCGCAGAGCACTGGCGCATTCAGCGAATGGCGGTCGTTGACAGAAACATCCTTAGGCTTGCCATCTACGAGTTCCTCCACGAACCCGATACTCCCAAGACTGTTGTGATAAACGAAGCCCTCGAGATTGCGCGTCGCTTCTCGACCTTCGAAGCCACTCAATTCATAAACGGCATACTTGATGCCATCAAGCGCGATCTGGAAGGTAATCAATCGGCATCGGCAGCCAACAGTCATCAATGAACCCCAATGCTCCCTCCGTTTTCCGACAGCCTGCAGACCCTGTATAATTCCCAACAATTCCATGATCGAGGACAAGGCGCTTTTAAAGGACTACCTGTCGGAGGCTGAGGAGCTGCTGGACTCGCTTCTTGCTGATCTCGACTCGCTGGCTTCTTCGCGAGGCGCCGCCGATACAAACTTGATTAATCGTGCATTCCGAACGGTGCACTCGCTGAAAGGTTTGTCAGGGATGATGGGGCTGGCGGAGGTGCAGTCGGTGGCGCACGACTTCGAGGACATTCTTGACGATCTGAGGCTCGGCCAGTTGGCATTGAACGAACAGACGAGCGTGGCCCTGCAAGAGGCCGGGGCCGGCCTGGCGGCGCTGGTGGGCGGAGCGGCGCGTGGAAGTACCAGCGAAAATGATTTCGACAGGCTTCGACAGCTTCTGGCCGCCATAGCGACGAAGTCACGCGAGCGAACAAGCAAAGAAGACGGCGGGCTTGCTTCGCTGAACCTCTCCGACCGCGAGCGCGCGCTGCTGACCGAGTACGAACAACACCGCATACGTGAAAACCTTCGCGCGGGCAGGTCGCTATACGCGATCAACGTAGCTTTTGAGGTGGACAAGCTGGATAAGAGCTATCGCGCTCTTTCATCCAAGCTGGACGAGACTGGAGAGTTGGTGACGACGCTTCCCGACAAGACAACAGCAGCATCGCTTGTCGGATTCAAGATCGTTTTTGCAGCCTCGCTGAAGGAGGGTGAGGTCAAACGACTGGTGGAACCTTGGGACGGACGAGTCTCGCGACTCGAACGCTCGACGTGGCGAAAAGCCGGAGCCGCGCTGAGAGCTGCGGGCCGGAGGATGCCGGGGCGGGCCTCGAGCGCGAAAGTCGCTGGCACGGAGCTGGATGCCGTTCTCCCGCCAGGGTTCGCGCAAGAAGCATTACAACCGCTTTCGCCAAGCGTGCGGGTTGAGATGTCGCAAATCGACGAACTCTCCGGTCTTGCTCACGAGCTGTCGATCGGCGTGGAGCGACTGACTGCCATGGCGGAAATCTCTCTGGACGCGTCTAACCTAGGGGCTCGCGAACGGTTCGATCTCAGGTTCGGCGCGCGACAGATTCAGCGCGAATTCATCGAACTGGAAGAGCGGTTGGTCGAGCTAAGGATGGTGTCTTTAGCGCAGACCTTCACTCGAGCCGCCAGGCTTGCAGGACGGCTCGCTCGCGAGCTCGGCAAATCGGTGACCGTTGAAGTCGCAGGCCGAGAAACGCAGTTGGACAAGGTGATAGTTGACCGAGTGGGCGATTCCATCTATCACGTGTTGCGCAACGCCGTAGATCACGGCCTCGAGACACGCGACGAGCGAAGACTGGCGGGCAAACCTGCGCGTGGAACCATCAGGCTCGAAGCAAGATTGGAAGGAACTCGCGCAGTGATCGCGATTACTGATGATGGGCGGGGAATAGATCTGGATGAGGTGCAGCGTCAGGCCATCGACGCGGGCGTGGTCGCACCCGAAGAAGAGCTGAGCGAAGAGGAGACGCTGCGATTGATTCTGCACCCCGGCTTATCGACCGCCGGCCAAATTTCCCCTGTGTCGGGGCGCGGCGTGGGGCTGGATGCAGTCGAGCGAACAATACACGAGCTTGGTGGAGAGGTTCGAATCTTCTCCGAAAAAGGAAGGTGGACGACCTTCGAGCTGGCGCTGCCGACGACTCTGGTGATGATATCGGCATTCATAGTTCGCGCGAGCGGCTGGCGATACGCGATCAACGTCGCTCAGATCATGGAGTTGGTCTACGTCTCTCCCGAAAAGATACTCGGTCGGGACGGCAAGCGAAGCGTTGAATGGCGCGGCGCGACAATTCCTCTGGTCGAGCTGGGATATGTGCTCGGGCTGGGAGGAGCGAGGCGGCTCGATCAGCAACCACGCGAGGTCGCGGGGAACGGATCGATGAAGGTTCCTCTGTTGATCACTTATGCGGCAGACCGAAATGTGGCGCTTGCAGTCGAACAGTTTGATGAACAGCGCGAAATCGTTGTGAAGTCGCTCGGCTCGCTTGGGCGTAAGCTGAAGGGCGTGGCAGGAGCGGTGGATCTGGAGGGCGGGGACGTCGCTTTGGTGCTCGACATTCCCAGCTTGTTGGTTCTCAGAAGCACTCGGCTGTGATGACGGACACCAACAAAAACGCAAAGGCTAATTCGCGCCTTGGAATGGTGCTTCCGTTGGAATTGGCGAGCGCCGATTCGGAAAAGGATAAGGTGGAAGTGACCTCCGTGTTGATGTTTGAAGTGGGAGGCGCGGCTTATGCGATCGGTGTGGAACAGACTGAAGGCGTCGTCGACTGTCCTCGAATAACTCCGCTGCCGAGCGCGCCGGAAGGTGTAGCGGGGCTCACAAGCGTGAGGGGCCGGATGACTGTGGTGATGGATCTTGGCTCAAACTCGGTCGAGCAGAACATCAAGCGCCGCTTGATCTTAGTGAAGGGCGATTCGCAATTGGGGTTGGTGGCGGACCGCATCGAAGGCGTGGTCGGCTTGGAACCCAAGAAACTGCGCTCGCTCGAGAAGAGTAAGGAGCGTGTCACGGCTCAACGCGCGACGTTAGGCTGGCCCGCCAAAAGCTACTTTAAGCGTGGAAAGCGGAGCGTGCCGATTATCGATGTCGAGCGGCTGGCTGAAACGTGAAATTCAGAATGCCGGCGGCGCAGTTAGTTGGTTAGTTCGAGGCAGCGGCTGGCGTCTTGTTGCCAACTTCCTTTCGAGCTGCTCCATCGCAGCTTAACTTCCTCTTTCCAAGGTGGCGGTCCATCCCGGCTCATTCAGTTTCCGCAACTCCATCAAGTGCGCTACCTTCAGCGCGCCATCCGAGCACCGGTGTAGTTGCTTGTCGGGTCCTCGACGCGTCCGCTATCATTTCGGGTTCTTGAATTCGAGAGCGAGGAGACAAAATGGAGAAGACTTTGGTGTTGATCAAGCCGGACGCTATTCGGCGGGGACTGATAGGTAAAATAATCTCGCGGTTCGAAGAAAAGGGATTGAAGCTGATCGGCATAAAACTCTTGAAGCTCACCGACAAAACTCTAAACGAGCACTACAGTCATTTGGCGGATAAGCCTTTCTTCAGCGGAACTAAACGATTCATGCAACAGACTCCTGTTATCGCAATCTGCCTTGAAGGCCTGGAGTGCGTTGAGACCACGCGGCTGCTTTGCGGGATAACCAAGTCACGCGAAGCCGCGCCGGGAACGATTCGCGGCGATTGGGCAATGAGCATTCAAGCCAATCTCGTTCACGCATCGGACTCAATCGAAACCGCCAACGCAGAGGTGGCCCGATTCTTTGACGCCTCGGAGTTGTACGATTACGATTCCGCGCTTACTGCGACCATCTACTCAGAAGACGAGCTTGCAAAGTAAGCAGGATGACTAATTACCAGTACGATATGATCACCTTTGATTGCTACGGCACTCTCATCGATTGGGAGAGCGGCATTGTAAACGCGTTTAAAACAGAAGCTGCAGGCGATGGCGTCGAGCTGGATCCAGATCGGATCGTCGCTGCCTACGCTGCAGAGGAGCGTTCGGTGGAATCGGAAGGCTATCGGCCTTATCGAGATGTGCTGGCTGAAACGGCGAGGCGCGCAGCTGGACGGCTCGGATGGAACGTATCTCCAGAAAGGGCAAGCTTCCTCGCTGAGAGCCTGGCGGCATGGAAGCCGTTCCCTGACACCAACCCGGCACTTGAGAGACTCGCCAACAAGTATAAGCTTGGCATTCTGTCCAACGTTGACGACGATCTCCTGGCTGCTACGCGACGACACTTGACGGTTAACTTCGATTTGATCGTGACGGCCCAGCAGGTGCGCTCTTACAAGCCAAGCTTGGCTCATTTCAACGAAGCGGTCGCTCGGTCGGGTGACAAGCGGCTACTCCACGCGGCACAAAGCTACTTTCATGATGTCGTTCCAGCAAGCAGGCTCGGCATTCCAGTGGTATGGGTAAATCGAAAAGGTGAGCAGATCGAGCGAACCGGTCCGCTTCCAACGCGCGAGGTTCGAGATCTGATGGAACTTGCGGAGCTTCTGGGAGGCTGAAACACCATTGACCGCCGAGCAAAGAGCCAAAAATAGTTCGCCCGCCGTGCAAACTCCAACCACGCCACGTCGCCGTCGAAGACGTGGCACCAGGATTATTCTTCTCATCGTCGTCGTGCTGCTTGCTTACGTCGCGTTCGATCTCTTAGCTCCTCGCGCTTCGCGAATGCGCAGTTTCGATCCCGATGAAGTAGCGCGGCTCGAAACTGCAATGTGGCGATCTTATTACGCGAGGCAGCGGCTCCAGCTTTACAATCAACTATCCGAGCTTCTTCGCACCCAGTACAACCTGCCTTTTATCAGATCGAACGCGGTAGCGTACCAGGCTGCCAGAGCCGCTTTCGTTTTCAAGGACGGGCACAGTCGTCAAGACTACGAGAAAGCGCTTCCGTATCTCATCAGCTTCTATTCCTCGATAAGAAAGGTGAGCGATATACCCTTTGACGTTGAGCGCGCAGCTCGGCTTGAGGTCGAGTGGTGGATCATTCACCGCGAGCGCGCATCGCACGCTCCCGGCGATCTGGCGCGGGCCCTGGCCGAGCTTTCTTCGGAACTCTATCAAATGCCTGCGGAGCGATTCGCCGAACACGCGCGTCTAAGAGCGGAAGCAATGACTATTCGAGACACAAAGGCCGACGCAGGTGGCGTGACCGAGCAAGATTGGGCAGAGATTGATGAGTTGCTGCACCGGTCGTGGAAGTCTCTCAAGGATGCGGTTAATAGCCCAGGAGTTCAGAGTTCAAGCTTCAGCTTGCGTTCTGAGTTCAACCTCTAGGGTGCGTTGAACTCGGCAAGCTAAAGCTTGGACTCAGAACGCAAGCTGAAGCTTGAACTCTGAACTCCCGCTCTCTCAGGCTAGGAGCTTTGATTTGATCGCGCAACTGTCGGGCAAGCTGATCCATAAACACCCCAACACCGTCATCATCGACGTGGGCGGAGTCGGCTACGATGTCACGATTCCGCTCTCGACTTTCTACGAGTTGGGCGAACCGGGCACGGACGTCTCTCTGAAGATTCACACGCACGTGCGCGAAGACGCGCTTCAGCTCTTCGGATTTTGGACCGCGCGCGAGAAGGAGATTTTTCTGAGGCTCACAAGTGTGAGCGGCGTAGGTCCCAAGCTCGCCATCACGATGCTGTCCGGCCTTCCCGCTCCCGAGTTGATAAACGCGATCACCAGCAATGACCTCGCGCGATTGACCTCGATACCGGGCGTGGGCCGCAAGACCGCCGAGCGCGTGGTCGTCGAGTTGCGAGACAAGCTGGCTGCTATCTCGCTCGAGGCCCGCGAAGCGGAGCGCGCGGCTTCGCGCGAGTTGGCCGCCGGTGACACTGCGGTGAGGGACGACACGATCGCCGCGCTGATAGCGCTAGGCTACCCGAAAGCCATTGCGGAGCGCGCTGTTTCATTCGCAATGCGCGAAGAGGGCGAGCGCACCATCGAAGCTGTTTTGAAGCGCGCGCTCAGGCGGCTCTCCGGTTGAGGTTCTGAGTTCAAGCTTTAGCTTGCCGAGTTCAACGCAACCTAAAGGTTGAACTCAGAACCCAAGCTAAAGCTTGAACTCTGAACATCGCAACTGGCGTTCGGAAAATTATTTTGAAAAATATTTTTTCAGTATGCAGATTCGTGATTGCATTTTCGATACAGGTTTCATATAATGCGCGGCGTCCCGGACCAGAGAGCCCCCATCTCTCAGAGTTGGTCGCGAGCAACAGCAGGACGCAATGATATCCGAGTCGGCCGACATAAAACTCGCTCCGTGCCCGCATTGCGGCGGCACGGGATGGGAATCTATCGACGGCAAAGGCGTTCGACCCTGCCGCTGCAAGGCTGCCGCTCGCACCGACGTTCTTCTCGCCCAGGCCCGCATCCCAAAGCGCTTCGAGCATTGTGGTCTCGACAACTTCGAGCCGGTTTGCATCTCTGTTGGCCGGGCGCTGATGAACACCAAGAGATTTGTGGAAGAGTTTCCGCTGGTCGATGTGGGACTCTTGTATCTCGGTCGCTGCGGAGTGGGGAAGACGCATCTGGCCGTGGCCGCGCTGAAGGAGCTAATCAACAAGGGGATAGGCGGATTGTTCTATGACTTCCGCGATTTGCT
>DATFWM010000319.1:0-3113 GCA_035259295.1 Blastocatellia bacterium
GAATGAACTGCAGGTCAGGCCTGTCAACCGCGGCGTCGCAAAGCGCGCCCATACCTGAGCTGTTGCAGATGAAGATGAACCGCGTGCCGAATGCTCTGAGCTGTTCGGCTAATAACTCACCGCCTGTTCCCGCGAAGGGAGTAGTATTAACTACGGTAGGCCGCGTGGCTTCTGCTCTCACAAGAGGTTCAAGCGCGCTCATCGCCGACCGCGCAGCCGCTATGCTGAAGCCCGACATCGTGGACTTGCGAATGAAGCTTCGCCGCGAAATGGTTTGGCCCAAATAATCTTTTGCTAGTGCTCTCATATTTGTCAGTTGCTACTTCTTCTTAAGTGAATCAGGTATCGGCTTTCCCGGGCCAAATGCGGAGCTGAGATAAGTGACGATCATCTCGGCGTCCTTAGAATCAATCTCGGCACCCTGCCGAATCATCTTCTTCACGGTCAGCCGCCACTCATCCGCAGGCGCGCGCATAAGCACAACGTTTTCCAAATCGTGACACTCTACGCACGATTGAAGAACAAGAGCTCGTCCTTTTCCTTCGGGCAGATACTCCGCGAACTTTTCTCTTGGTCGGCTTTGAGCGGCCTTCTCCGCGTCGGGCTTCTCGGTTCCCAAGAATGAGGCAAGATAACTCGAGACGATCTCCGCCTCGCCAGGCATGAGCGGAGCACCCCGCCAAGCCATTTCATCAACGGTTCGACGCCACGCCGCGAGCGTCTTTCTTTGAGCGACGATGTTCTTGTAGTCGTGGCACTGGACGCAGGCTTGATGCATGACTCGGCGGCCTTCTCCCTCCGGCAGCGATTCGGTTCCCTCGTTTCTTGACCTCGATTCTTGCTGACTCGCTGTTTGCGAGGCGGTAAGTATCGCTCCAGCCAAGACTACCGACGTTAGCGCTAGGAGTTTCTTGATTCCGCGTCGAGTGATGACTGTCATACAGTTTTGTGGCAACGTGTCTCGCTTACTTTCTGCAGCACGCGGGCAACTCCGAATTCGATATGCGCTGACGGATTTGTGCTCTACCCACGCGAGCGGTTCTTTGATTCTGACCGCGGCTCTTGTTCGTATCGCTCCCTTTTTCATCAGGGAAGAAATCCGGCACCAGAAAAGTCATAAGCCCGTTCCTGACGCTGTCAGAAACGTAAATCTCTCCGCGCGGCGGGTTCAGCGCAAGACCGATGGGATGAAGCAATCCGCTGAACGGCCCTTTGATGATCGCTCGCGGAGCCACATCTCCTCGATCAGTCACGTTCCATACGCCGATGAAGCCAAGATTCGGGTCGAGCCACGGGTCTTCAGGTACCTTTGTGAACGTTCCTTTGAGCGTGACTGCTGAATAGACGGTTTGATGAAGATGATTTGATGCGGCTACGAAAATTTTGCCTTTGTAGACGTGAAGTTGCCACGGCTCGTCTCCGATGCCGGTGTTCGGACCTTCGAGCGAAGCCAGCGGCGCGACGTCGCCGTTGTCAGTGCGTTTAAAGAACAGAAGATCTTTGGTATTTGCGACAACAAGCACATCATTGACCGTGTCCACTCCAAGCCCTACGACGTGGCCCAGCCTGGTCTTTGGACCTTTGATTACTCGCAGCGGAGCGACATTTCCATTTGAATTCAGGGCAAACGAATAAATGGTTTTTCCCGTCAGGCTCGAAACAAGCAACTCGTTGTGATCCAGATCCAGGCTCACGGAATGCGGAGTCACGAGCTGAGTACACGGCCCTTGAATCACTCGAATCGGAGGTTCGGCTCCGTTAGCCGACCCGCGAAACACCAGCACCGCGTCGGCCAGCGCGTTCGGCACGATGATCTCATCGTGAACTGCATCGTAAGCGATTCCGTGAACCGTTCGACCCAGCTTCGAAGCCTGTCCGGTGATCACTCGCTTTGGCTCGACGCTTCCGTTCGCCGCCCGGGCGAAGATCGCTATCCGCGGCTGGCTCACTCAATTCGGTACCAGAATCTGTTCGCGTTTCGAATCGTACGCGACAGCCATCGGATTTCCGAACCCGACGCTGGGCGCGCCCGCGGGAGCGTTGCGAATTATTCGCCTGGGGGCGACGTTGCCGTTCGCGACACGGTCGAAAACTACCGCAGTATGATCGCCAAAGTTCGCGACCCAGATTTCATTATTCTTGGTGTCGATGGTTACTCCCATCGGCCGACTCACGCCCGTACGCGCGCCGCGAATCACGCGCACGGGAGCAACATCGCCGCTCGCGGTTCGCCGAAATATCAGAATCGAATTGTCCCCGTTGTTGGCTACTGCGATCTCGTTATGGACTGTGTCCACGCCGATGCCCATCGGCCAATCGAGCCCGGTGTGTTCGCCTTGAATCGTGCGCAATGGTTTGGCGTCATCCCTCGCCGTCGAAGAATAGAAGCTGATCGATGGAGGTTGAAATTTTCCGCCCTCGGATTCGTCCGTGCCGGGAGCCGGAACGCAACCGAGCCCGATATTCTTGACAAGACCTCTGAAGTTGCCGTGGTTGGCTACGCCGATTTCGTTGTTAGTCTCGTCCCAGTAGACTCCATGAGGATCAGCCAACCCCGTGCTCGCGCCGCGAATGCTTCGCAAGGGTGCTTCCAGTCCGCTAGCCTCTCGGCGGTAGAACACAACGGCGTTGTGCATTTCGATCGAGACAGCAATTTCATTTCGAGACTGGCTGAGCGCGAGCCCCCAAGCCTGATGAGGAACCGACAACAGCCGCAAGGGCTTCGCATTTCCTTCCTGATCGTAGGACATCACGATCATCGTGTCTTCGATGTCGTTGTTGACGGCGAACACTTCACGCCTGCGCGGATCAACCATCACGCCTGCGATGAATCCGATGTTGGTTTCCGGTCCAATGATCTGCCGCAGCGGTTCGGTTTCTTGGGCGGATTTGCTTACAGCAGAGCGGTCATACATCAGAAGGCTCTTGCGGTTCGTATCGGTCATAACGACGGTGTTGTGCTCGGCATCTACCGCGATCCCGTTGAACGCCGGATACGGGTCTGCAACGCAGCGAGCAGCAGCGATGTCACCTCCAAGCTGCAGATGTTCGTTATCAATAGATCTCGAACTTGATTCGTCCGAGCCGACTGCTTGTGACGCGGGCAGCCGTTG
>DATFWM010000320.1:0-5130 GCA_035259295.1 Blastocatellia bacterium
AAGACACAAGCTGCCAAGTTGAATGCCCGACCAATCCGAAGGCTTGCATAGTCATCAACACAACGAAGAAGATCCCGCAGCGAAAGGTGCCGTCGCGCGATCAGCGCCTGAAGACAAACGTTGAAGGCGTTTACATGATTGGCGACGTTTCGGGGGTGCCGCTGATCAAGAATGCGATCAATGAAGGCGCGCAGGTCATCGATTACGTCAGCGAAGACCTAAGAAGCGAGGGTCCAAATCCCAAAGCAGAGTACGACGTCGCGATCATAGGAGTCGGGCCAGCGGGTTTATCGGCGGCGGTCATTGCCAAACAGCGAGGACTGCGCTATGTGGCCATCGAGCAAGATAAGCTAGTAAGCACGATTGCAAATTATCCCGCGAACAAGTACGTCTTCTTCAAGCCCGACACGGTTGTGGCGAAGGGCGGCATTCCGCTTCCGGGCGCAGGCGACAAGAAAGAATCGATGCTCGATGCGTGGACTCAAGCAATGATGGCCAACGGAGTCGAGGTCTTCGAGGAGGAGAGCTGCAAGGACATCAAACGCGAAGACCGCCTGTTCAACGTGATAACCGAACAAGGCAGGTTAAAAGAAATTTCATCTTACAAAGCACGCAAGGTGATCCTCGCCATCGGGAACCGCGGCACGCCCATGAAGCTGAAGGCTCCAGGCGAAGAATTGAAGAAGCTTGTGCAGCCGGGTCCAACGGTTTCCCGACATTGCCCGCGATGCGGAGAGCGGCGTCACGGAGAGGCGTATCATTGTGTGAACTGCGGACTCGAGCTGCCTGCTCGAACGCCGCCTCCGTACGAAGATATGAAGGTAAAATACAAACTCACAGACCCCGATGATTTCGTCAGCAAGAAGTGCATAGTCGTCGGGGCCGGGAACTCAGCGATCGAGGCGGCAGTTGATCTTACTGGCTTCAAGCGAGAAGGGGATTCGCTTACATTCAACCGGACGAACGAGGTAACCTTGGTGATACGCAGCGACTTCAAGGGGGATTTGAAACTCGGTAACAAAATGAACGTGTACGATTGCATCGACGCGGGTAAGATAAGAGTCTTCTTCCGAACTGAGATTAAGGAGATAAAAGAAACAGAGGTTGTACTGATGGATGTGCGGACAAAAGAAGAGAAAGCTCGGCTTGCGAATGATTATGTATTTGCATTGATAGGCGGCGAGAAGCCGACGAAGTTTTTGGAGGGGTTGGGAATCAGGATAGGCTGAGCAGGCTATGGCACTGCTAATCCTGAACACCGGCCTTATGATGAGGAGAAGCTTGATCGTATCGCTTTCGATTGGGCTGGCAGTGGCAGCTGCTACGCCCTACTTTGTTTTTGGATTTGACGGCTGCCCGCTCGACAACAATCGTGCACTTGCGCAGTACAACGACAATAAGCCTGTCATCTCAAATCAGTTTGTTGACGGCAACCAAAATGCCATCGCGAAAGCTCTCGTGCCGTTATGGCTCAATCGGTTTACATCACGAGATGCAGACCCAGGAATCAGGCTAAAAGGGTACGACATTCACAATATCAATGTTGCGCAGTGGGCTGGTGATCAGTTTCTTGCGTTAGTCACCTTCTCGGTAAAGCCGGAAAAATGTAGTTATGAAGAATGGCTGACGGGAAATGGCGAGGAGTCGCAAGATTGGGTGAGAAATAAGTGTCTGTTCTTCACGATAGTCAAACGAGACGACAGGTACATAGTCGAAAGCGTGGGATCGAGTCCCTGAGGCGAGAGCTGGTGATATTGTATCCAGGTCTTGAGGTGTGGAGGCAGCGCGAGTGAAAGTCAGACTTCTCCCAAGCAGCGCGGGGCGACAATCGCAGTTTCAGTCGTTGACGTCATTCATCGTGGACGACCGGCTTGCGATTGACGGCGGAAGCCTCGGATTCGCGCTCGCTCCAAGCGAGATCGGTTCGATACGTCACGTAATCGTCACTCACGCCCACAGCGATCACACTGCATCGTTGCCCATATACGTCGCAGAAGCATTCCCCGTCCTCGATGCTCCGATCACTATCTACGCCAGCAGCGAAGTGATAACTACGCTCAGACAACACGTCTTCAACGATGATGTATGGCCGAATTTCGAGAAGATTCGGCTTCTCAATAATCGCGCTGCTACGATCGAGTTTCGCGAACTGCGCGCTGGCGAAACTGTTACCATCGCTGCGATTGAGGTGACGCCCGTTCAGGTTAACCACATCGTTCCCACATTCGGGCTGCTCGCGCGAAACGAAGCGGCCGCAGTGCTGTTTAGCGCCGATACTTATATCACCGATGAAATCTGGAAACTTGGCCGCGAAGCCGAGCACCTGAAGGCAGTTTTCGTTGACGTTTCTTATCCAAACGAGATGAAGGATCTGGCTGCAGCGTCAAAGCACTTGACGCCGGAATTGTTATCGGCCGAGCTTCGCAAACTCAACCGCGACGTCGAGGTTTACGCGGTGCATATCAAGCCGAGCAACCGCGAGGACGTGATCAGACAGCTCGCCGCGCTTAATGACTCGCGCGTTGGGGTTGCCGAAATTGACAGGGTATATGAATGGTAGTCAATTATGCCTGCAAAGCTTGTAATTAAAAATCCTAAAACTGGACACTCTTCGGAATTCGAGCTGATTCGCGGAGAGACGCACATCGGGCGAGCGGCCGATCGCAACGACATCGTGCTCGACGAAGGCCAGGTATCTCGTCAGCACGCCTTGATCAAGTGGAGCGCCGCGGGATTTACCCTCATCGACCTCAACAGCGCCAACGGCACTTTCATCGATGGAAAGCGGGTCGCGGAGCGCTTGTTGCGGAACGATGATTCGTTCACGATAGGCAAACATTCCATCCTGTTCAAAGAGGCGCCCACCGCGCCTTCAGTCAGATTGGCCAGCCACGACATCGAAGGTACCGTGGTGATGCGGACGCCCGGCGAGATCGCGGCGGTGATCCCGCAAATCGACAAGGCCGCGATCTCGCAGGCCGAGCCCGGCAACAAATCGGTTCTTGATTACGTCGAAGTGTTGAGAAAGAAAGCCGAGACGCTCGCCCGCATCTACGAGCTGAACCAGATGCTCGCGTCGGACTTCTCTCAGGAAGACATATTCAAAAAAGTCAGCGAAATGGTGTTTCGGCTTACGCCCGCCGATCGTTTCTTGGTGTTGCTCAAGGACGCGGAGACCGGCGAACTGGTGACGGTCGGGGCAGAGTTTCGAAACCCCGCCATCGCGCAAACTAGCGAGGAGGTCACGATCAGCAAGACGGTTGTTCAACGTGTCATGGCTGAGCGAGTTTCGCTGCTCTCATTCGACACCCATTCAGACCAACGGTTCGTTAAAGCAAAGTCGATTGTGTTGCAAAACATCAGCTCGGTCATGTGCGCGCCGCTGCTGGGCAAGATCGATGTGCTGGGCGTGATTTATGTCGATTGCCGCGAGTCGATGAAGCTGCTCAAAGAGGACGACCTCGACCTGCTCAATGCAGTCGCTGCCGAGACCTCGATCGCCGTGGATAACGCGCTAACCCACAAGCGTTTGGTCCGCGAGGAGCTGGCAAGGGCCAAGTTTCGACGCTTCATGCCGCCGCACGTGGTGGATGAAATCCTGGCCAGCCCGCACACGCTCAGCCTCGGTGGTACCACTAGCTGCATAACGGCGCTGTTCTCCGATATTCGAGGCTTCACGTCTATGTCCGAGAAGCTGCAGCCCCAGGTTGTGGTCCAGATTCTCAATGAATACTTTGCTGACATGACCCCGATCGTCTTTGAGCACAAGGGGCTCCTGGACAAATTCATGGGCGACGGGTTGATGGCGTTGTTTGGAGTTCCCTACGCCTGCGACACCGCAGCAGCGGATGCGGTCGCCGCCGCGATTGAGATGCAGCGGCGAATGCACTCGGTAAATGACGATTTGAAAGCTTTGGGCTTAACCGAGATCTCGATCGGCATCGGAATCAATACGGGAACTGCCACGGTCGGTTACATCGGATCGAGAGACCGCACCGACTATACGGCGATCGGAGACTCGGTGAATTTGGCGGCGCGGCTCGAGAAACAGGCTGGCCGCGGACAAATCATAATCAGCAGCTCTACGTTCGAAGCGATTGGCGACAAGTTTCCGATCAGACCAGCCTCTCAGATAATGGTCAGGGGTAGAGAAGAGCCTGTCCAGATTTACGAAGTGCTGTGGCAAGAGGTGAGCGAAACGGTGGGCTAGTCAGAAACGACTTCGCGCTTTTAGAATTGTGAGCTAGCGGTCGCGATCAGGCTTCGAAATGCGAAAGAGGCTCGCCAGGCACAGCATTATGCCAATCGCTATTCCAAGGATTAAGACCGCCATAGATTTATGTGCCGATCGCCCTCACCAGATCGCCAGCTGACAGCACCGCCTGCTCGTAAACTTTATCGTGGCCTAGAATCTCAAGCTCTTTTCCAATCAACTCGGCCTCGCTGAGCGCTTCGTAACTCAGGACACGCTGGACGCGCCTCTCGGCATCGCGGGAGACTGAGGTTTCGATCCGAGTAGCGTCCGCGCTTCTCCTGACGGTGAACAGAACCGAATGCTGGTCTTGGCTTCGTATCGTGACCCGCGCCAGGTGTCCGGGTTCGATCTCGCGACGTGTTTGTGCAAACTCGAGACTGATTGCGCGATCGTCAACTACAAACTCAACGCGCGTCGATTCTGCTGTTCGACTTGCGGGAGCTGATTGCGCGCGCCAGCCAAGCCGGCTCGCGAGCCACCCTCCTAACAATAGCGCTCTAGAGGGAATCGCAGAGGCCTGCGATGTTGGCGGCGCGTATTCGATCACTATTTCGTCGAGTCGATCGAGCAGCTGGCGATACTCCGTCAAGTCATAAAAACCTGCAAGCAGCGCGCGCCATGCAGTCAGTCGCGCCCAGTTCAAATCGCTGATGGCTGTCCAACGAGTCGTGTCGCGCAGGACCGAGGCCATGCTCGCGATGTCACCGTGTGGATCGTTAAACAGCGCAGAGTCAATTATCACCCGATCTGAAATATCGGCTAGCTTTCGGAAGAGCGCCTTGTCTTGAATGGGCGGGACGGGACGCCACCAGAGATACACCGGCAAATCCGAGAGCAGTAATGGAGCGACCGCGCTTGCTACATCAGCCAGTCCG
>DATFWM010000321.1:0-2472 GCA_035259295.1 Blastocatellia bacterium
CTTTGGCGACCTGACTCCGGAGGCCACGGGCGATTATCTTGCCGGCCCGAATCACGTGCTTCCGACCAGCGGCGCGGCGCGGTTCTCTTCGGCCCTTGGTGTCTATGACTTTCTAAAACGGACCAGCATTCTTAAGTTTTCTTCGAAGGAACTAAGAAAGACGGCTCCTTTGATAGCGGCACTGGCGCGCGCGGAAGGTCTCGAGGCGCACGCCCGGTCGGCTCTGATTCGCATGGAGGCGAAATGATATGCGCGATCCACTCGACAACATAAAAGCGCAGGTTCGCGCGCTGCGGCCCTATTCACTGAGATTCGAGGCTGCTCGGATCAAGCTTAATCAAAACGAAAATCCGTGGGATACGCCGTGCGAAATCAAACGCGAAACATTCAGCCGTTTGGAGAATCGTCCCTGGTCACGCTATCCCGAGTTTATTGCGTCCCGCCTGATTGGCCGTTTAGCCGAGTTTAGCGACTGGACCGCCGAGGGGACGCTGGTGGGCAATGGGTCGAATGAGCTGATTCAGGCTCTGTTGATGGTTACCGTCAGCAGCGGAAAGCGAGTGCTGATCAACGAGCCTACGTTTTCGCTCTATCGTCAGGTTACGACCATACTCGGCGGAGAGATCATTAGTGTGCCGCTCACGCCGCAGCTGACTTACGATGTTACGGCGATGAAAGCCGCAATTGAATCGTCGAAACCAGATGTGATCATCATCTGCTCGCCTAACAATCCGACCGGATGCCTCATCCCTAAGCCTGACTTAGTATCACTGCTTGAAGCGACGAGTGGTCTGATTGCCGTCGATGAAGCCTATTTCGAGTTCAGTGGCGAGACCGTGCTGCCGCTCATCGAAGAACATCATAATCTCGTGGTGTTGCGTACTTTTTCAAAAGCGCTGGCGATGGCGGCGTTACGCGTGGGATATCTTCTGGCCACGCCGGAACTGGCGCGAGAGATTGGCAAGGCTCTCCTTCCATACAACCTCAACGTCTTCTCGCAAACCGCAGCTGAGGTTGCGATGGAAATGTTCGCGTCGAAATACAAGCCGCTCATCAACGTAATTCTCAAGGAGCGCGATCGCGTTTTCCTGGAATTGGGTCGTATACGTGGGCTCGAACCCGTCTCCTCGCGCGCCAATTTTATGGTAGTGCGATCAGCTATCGATCCTCGCATTGTGTTCGATGGCCTTCTGCAGCGCGGAATTCTTATTCGCGACGTGACGGCTTATCCAATGCTGAAGGACTACTTTCGAATAAGTATCGGGAGCCCGGAGGAAAACGATCTGCTTCTAGATTCGCTGCGCGAAATTCTCGCAGCGTGAACAAGACTGTATGAGGTGAATCTATGGGCACTGAATTACAGATGCAAGAACGGGAAGGTCAAGTATCGAGACAAACGAAGGAAACTGACGTACGGGTTCGATTGAAGCTTGATGGCGCGGGCCAAGCGCAAATCGATAGTGGAATTCCGTTTCTCGATCATATGCTCGAACTTTTCACGCGGCATGGTCTCTTCGATATCGAGCTCGAGTGCAGAGGCGATCTCAAGATAGACGATCACCACTCGGTTGAGGACATCGCTATTTGTCTCGGGCAGGCGTTCTTTGCAGCGCTCGGCGATAAAGCGGGTATTGCTCGATACGGCGCAAGCCTGGTGCCTATGGATGAGTCCTTATGTCGCGCGGTGGTCGACCTGTCGGGCCGGTTCTATCTTGTCTATGAAGTCGAAACAAAACGAGACCGGATCGGAAACTTCTCGGTCGAGCTAGCCGAACACTTCTGGCGATCATTTGCAGAGGCGCTGAAATGTAATCTTCACATCGATCTGCTTCGCGGTCGTAACACTCACCACATTTTGGAAGCGACGTTCAAGGCGACGGCTCGTGCGTTGAGACAGGCCGTTGAGCGCGACAGCCGAATCGAGGGCGTGATGAGCACAAAAGGGGTGCTTTAAATGGCGAGCGTTGCGGTGGTCGACTACGGCGTAGGCAATCTCCGGTCGGTCGAAAAGGCTTTCGCGGCAGCCGGTTGTCAGGTGATTGTGACTGCTGAGGAATCAGTTTTGCGCGATGCTGAAGCTCTGGTCTTGCCCGGCGTCGGCGCATTCGGCGCTTGCATGAAGGCTCTTTGTGAGCGCGGTTTCGATGAGCTTATCCGAGACCGAGTTTCCGCAGGCGCTCCGATACTCGGCGTCTGTGTAGGGATGCAGATGCTATTCGAAGAGTCCGAGGAGTTTGGCAGGACGTTGGGATTGGGGTTGCTCCGCGGGCGCGTCCGCCGGTTTAGCGAGGATCTGCTTGTGCCGCAGGTTGGGTGGAACCAGGTCAGGCAATCTCGGAGTCACCCGCTCCTGGAGGGCATTGATGATGGCGCATTCTTCTACTTTGTTCATTCCTTTTACTGTGAACCTGCGGACCGCGGCGCAGTAATTGGGGAGACAGAGTATGGCTCGCGGTATGCGTCCGTGGTTGG
>DATFWM010000322.1:0-4380 GCA_035259295.1 Blastocatellia bacterium
CGAACGCCGGTGGCAACCCGGATCTCTGGATCATGAGAGCCGACGGCTCGGAGCAGAGGCAACTGATTTCCAACGGGCGCTTGCCGGCGGTCTCGCGCGACGGTCGCTACGTCGCCTTCATCTCCTCGCGGACGGGTGGGAACTTTGTCTGGAGAATGGATCTTGACGGAGGCAACCCCAAGCAGTTGACTAGTGAGATCGTTTTCCTTCTTTGCCCTCTCGACTTTTCCTCCGACGGTCGCTGGATCATGGTCGCGCCGTTAAACGCTTATGCAATCTTTAAAGTCTCGGTTGACGGCAGCGAGACTGTTCAACTGACCGAAGGGCAAATTTATGGGCCGCAGGTTTCGCCCGACGGAAAACTGATGGCATGTCGATACCGACAGTCGCTTCTTGCGCGGTATCAGCTGGCGATCCTGCCATTCGAGGGTGGGAAACCGATCAAGGTCTTCGATGTTGCGCGAACCGCCCGATTACGAATGTGGCGGTGGGCTCCCGATGGGCGCGCTGTCCATTACATTGACACGCGTGGCGGCGTCTCGAACATCTGGAGCCAGCCCGTAGACGGCGGCCCTCCCAAGCAGTTGACCAACTTCAAGTCCGATCTTATTTTCTGGTTCGACTGGTCGCGGGACGGTAAACAGCTTGTCCTCTCGCGCGGCACGGTCACCAGTGACGTTGTCTTGATTAGCGAGAGTAAGTAGCGGTTCACCGCCCAGATCCACCTTAGTGCGGAGCTAGCTTGGACTCACAAGAGATTTCTCACTACCGAATCATCAAGAAGCTCGGCGCGGGTGGGATGGGCGAGGTCTATCTTGCGCAGGACACAAAGCTCGATCGCAAAGTTGCCTTGAAGATACTCCCTGCCGAAGTCGCGGCTGATCAAGAACGCATGCGCCGCTTCGTCCAAGAGGCCAAAGCAGCGGCCGCGCTCAATCATCAGAACATTGCCCACATTTACGAGATTGGCGAAGCCGACGGCGTGAACTTCATCGCGATGGAGTTCATCGATGGCCGGACGCTCCGCGAATACATTCATCGCGGCCAAACTGATCTGGGAAAGCTCTTGCGGCATTTGCAGCACGTGGCTGGAGCCCTTGCCAAAGCTCATGCTGCAGGGATCGTCCACCGCGATCTCAAGCCCGACAACATCATGATCACCCGTGACGACCACCCGAAGATCCTCGACTTCGGGCTTGCGAAACTGATTGAGCCTCAGCTGCGCGCAAGCACTAGCGAGGATGCCAGCGAGCTAGCCACTGTGATCCTCCAACAGCACTCAACTCCCGGCGTGATTCTCGGCACTGCTGGTTACATGTCGCCCGAGCAAGCTCAAGGTAAAACCAACCAGATCGATAACCGCTCAGACATCTTCTCGTTCGGCTGCGTTCTGTTTGAAGCGGTTACCGGTAACCGAGCATTCGAGGGCAAGGACTCGATCGATACACTCAACAAGATCATCCGCGAGCCGGCGGCTTCGATCAGCGATTTCCGTCCCGACGCGCCAAATCACCTGCAAAGAGTCGTGCGGAGATGCCTGGCCAAAGATCGCGAAGATCGCTATCAAACAATCAAGGATGTAGCTATTGAGTTGAGGGAATTGCGACGCGAGCTGTCAGGCAATGCCGAGATTGATACAACCGTACCGCCAAGTACTGCTGCCTCTACTCTCGGCTCGGCCAGCAGTGCGGCGAAAGTACCATCAGATGCGGCCCGATCGACACCAACGTCAGGCGCCGAGTACATAGTTTCAGGAATCACACAATACAAACTGGCCGCAGCCCTCGTCGCAATTGTGCTCGTCGCTGGCACCATCGGACTCACCGTTTATCTGCTCGGACGCACTAGCGAAGCCGCTATCGGATCCATCGCCGTCTTGCCGTTTGTCAACCAGAACAACGATCCAAACACCGAATATCTGTCCGACGGGATTGCCGAAAGCATCAGCAACAGCCTTTCACAGTTGCCAAACCTAAAGGTGATGTCGCGCAATTCAGTATTCCATTACAAGGGAAAAGACATGGATGCGCAGGCGGTGGCCAAAGAACTGAAAGTGCAGGCCGTGGTCACGGGCCGAGTCACACAACGTGGTGATGGCCTTGCGATAAGCGTGGAGCTTATCAACGCGCAAGACAATACGCAGATATGGGGCCAGCAGTACAGCCGCAAGCTCGCCGACCTGTTCGCGGTCCAAGAGGACATTGCGAAAGAGATCACAAACAACTTGCGGTTGAAGCTGAGCGGGGCCGAGCAAAAGCAGCTTGCGAAGCGCCCGACGGAGAACATCAAAGCTTTCGAGTATTACACGCAGGGACGGGCGTATGCGCATCGTCGCACCCCTGAGGATTTGTTCATAGCCATCCGTTATTGCGAGAGTGCGATTGACGAGGATCGTAATTACGGACTCGCCTACGCGGGCCTGGCTGACGCCTATCAAAATCTGGGATTGCGCGGCAGCATTCCGCCCCTGGAAGGTAGGCGTAAGGCAGAAGAGGCCGCGCGCAAAGCTCTCGCGCTTGACGATAATTTGGGCGAAGCTCACGCCGTCCTTGGCCAAGCCCACGTGACGTTCGCTCCCTACGATTTCTCCTATGGTGACCGTGAACTGCGGCGCGCGATCGAACTCAGTCCGAGCTTAGCAATGGCCCGTTTTTACCTGGGACTTTCGCTCGTGAGACAGGGTCGTCTCGATGAAGGCTTGGTGGAATGTCTGAAAGCGCGCGAACTCGACCCCCTCTCCTCAATCATAGCACCCAATGTGGCTATTACTTACTATTTCAGGCGGGATTATGGGCGAGCGCACGAGCTGCTGCGGCAAGCCAATGAGCTAGGCCCGGCTTTTAGCAGCACTTGGGAAATCGGAGTGTACCTTCAAAACGGCAAGTTCAACGAAACGCTCGCGGATTTGGAGAAGGCCAAACAACAAACGACGAGCGATCCGATTTTGATTTACGGTACAGGGATGGTCTACGCGGCGCAGGGGAAGCGGGCGGACGCGCTCCAGATTGTTAAGGAGTTGGAAGAGATGTCTGGAGCGAGCCTAAGCGAGGCGCACTGGATCGCCAAGATCTATGCGATCTTGAATGAGAAAGAGATGGCATTTTCCTGGTTGGAGCGTGGCTTAGCGGCCGAATCGATCGGGGCCTTTTATGAAGACGAGCCGGTGTGGGACACTATCCGCAGCGACCCGCGCTTCGCCGACCTGCTGCGGCGAATGGGCATTCCGCAGTAGCGGAAACTGTAGTTCGGTCAGACGTAGAATAGACGACTCGTGGCAGATTTGATCTAATCAGCTCCTATCCTTGGTTTGACAATGCGCTGAGTAATGGCCTACAACAACGGTCTCCCGCAGATTCTACAATGAGTTCTTCTCTTGGCGTTGAGGTTTCGGCACTTGGCACATCTGTAATACATCTTGCGCGTGAATAAGCTGGTGAAGACGGCGCTTAAGGCCAGGATTCCGCCAAGCACCGCAATAGTCAGCAACGAGTCAGTTAGGCCCTTCATTCGTTGTTAAAACGCTGCCTGACCTTTGGGCGTCAGCGAGTAAAAGTCGCTGCCGCGCTCGTCCAGCAAGCCTTCCGCCACAAGCCGATGCACAACGTCAACCACTCGCTCCCGCGATTGAGGGTCGTTGCCGCCTGCCTCAAAAAGCGTGTGCAAATCCAAGGTCTCTTGGTTCAGCTCTCGAAACAAATCCAAGACCCTTCGCTTTAGATCATCCATAACAAAGATAATAGCAGCTCTGCGGCACATATCGCAGCAAGCGGTGCGCTCGGCCTCTTCAAGCCCGTGTAACTAGTGCCCGCCGTGGTTGGACCAGAACGATATAACTGATAAATTGATTACAACGCGCGGTGATTTGGACTATAATGGCCGGCGTTCAGATTCAAGCTTTAGCTTGGAAGGCTTCTGGTTCCAGCTTACAGATCGAAGCAAGTCGCGAAGGAGGAGATCGGCATGCTTTTCAAGACGATAAGCGCGGCTGTGTTTGGCATCGACGCGTATGTGGTCGATGTCGAGATCGACTTGACTCCGCGCGCGGGAGACAGCCAGGTCCCGGTATTCACGATGGTAGGGCTGCCGGACGCGGCTGTTCGCGAGAGTCGCGAGCGAATCCGCGCCGCGATCAACAACTGCGACTTCTTCTTTCCCATTCATAGAGTGACCGTGAACCTCGCTCCGGCCGACGTGAAGAAAGAAGGATCGAGCTTCGATCTGCCAATCGCTGTCGGGATACTTGGAGCAAACGGCGACCTGAACCGCGAGGAGCTTAATGACACGTTGATTGTAGGCGAGTTGTCGCTGGACGGGCGCGTGCGCCCGATCAAGGGAGCGCTGCCGATCGGAGTCGCGGCGCGAGCGCACGGTGTGAAGCGA
>DATFWM010000323.1:0-4140 GCA_035259295.1 Blastocatellia bacterium
AAAGCCAAGAAAGGCTTTGCCGGCAAAGATACCAACCAGCTCTTTGCTGACGTGAAAATGAGCGCCGAGATCATCCAGGATGGCGGCGCGGATTGAAAACACCATTGCGGTTGTGACCAGTGCAATGCAACTGGCTATGAACAGTCGCTTGCGTTGGCCGGCGGATAAGATGGTAGTTTGTGGACCGAGCGATTCTCTGTTCACGAATCATCCCCCTACTTTGGAAGCGAAGTTTGGTGTTCGTAGTACGGCCTTCAGGCGGAAGTTCGTATTTCTGTTTGAGCGTTGGCGTTACAAACTTCCGCCTGAAGGCCGTACTACGAACTGTTCAAGGACGCTTTGCCCGGCAGCCGGTGTCGCTCCGACCTGCGTGACAACCATCGCCGCCAGCCGATTAGCTGCGTCGTTGATTCTCTCAAGCGACGCGCCGCGAAGATAATGGTGGACTAAGGCCGCTGAGAACGCATCGCCCGCGCCAACTGTGTCGGCAACGTCAACCTTGAACCCTGGATGCTCGGCGCTTGTGGAGTCGGTCACTAATAGGCTGCCACGTTCCCCGCGCGTTACGCAGACCATTTGCAAATCATAAGACTGAAGCAAACGCCGCGCGGAGTCTTCTTCGCTCGCGCCGCCGACGTCGAGTAGCTCAACGATCGTCCCCAACTCTTCATCGTTGAGCTTGGCTATGTTTGATAACGATAGAGACTCGGATAACACTTCCGGCGAATAGAATGGCCGTCTCAGATTCGCGTCGAAGACAATCACTGTCTCATCACGCGTGGCGCTCAGAAAAGTTCGAATCGTCTCGCGCGATTCGCGCGAGCGCTGGGCCAATGATCCGAAACAAACTGCGTCGGCGCGCTCGGCCAATTCCTGCCAATCTGGGACAAACTCGAAATAATCCCACGCGACGTCTTCGGTAATCCTGTAGGTTGGCCCGCCCTTCTCGTCCAGCTCAACCCGAACCGTTCCCGTGGGATGAGCCGAATTGAGCTGCACGTGCGAAATGTCCAGGCCCGTTTGCTCCAGGCGACGAAGGGCTTCGTGACCGAGCGCGTCGTCTCCTACGCGACTGGCAATGATGCCGCAGTCGCCAAGCAGCGCGGTCATATAAGCGAAGTTGGCTGGAGCACCGCCAAGTTGTTCTCCTGAAGGCAGGACGTCCCAGAGCAACTCGCCTAAGCCGACGACATTGTATTTACCTTCAGTCCTCAAAGTTAAGACCTTCGTCAGAGGTACTCGCTTCCCGCACTCCGGCGAAACCGTTGTTTTGTCTGTTCCACAGCCTCACCGCTACGTTCCTACTTGCATCTGTACTTCTATTCCGACATTTGTTCCTCTTCGATTTTTACCATCAACCTGCAGCCAAACGTACGTCACGTTCCATCCTGCATCAATGCTCGTGCGAATCTCGTATTTTCCTTTGGGCACATTTTCAAAGCAGAACTTCCCGTCGTCTCCGGTCTTGCAAGCCGCAATTCTATGTTGTTTAGCTTTTTCTTCTTCATTCTTGGGATAATCAAGTAGCAGATGATCAGGATGATCGAATATCTCGACTAAGACATTTGAAAGAGGTTTGTCGACAATTTGTACGGTTCCTCGTAATGATCTGTAGACCTTGCTCTCTTTGAAGACGATGACTTGGTTACCGCCCCAATGCGTCGTTTCATCAGGGCCAGAGGGTGTACACTTACACGTTTCTAGAGGAGGCGCATTGCAGGAGAATCCGAAGATTAGGCCTGCTATTAATGTGGCCTTCATAGCACACCTCAACTTCTAGGCTTAACTACCAATTGGGCGGGGCTCCGACAGGGTACTGTTCAAGATCAAGCACCGAGCCGGTGACGCACTCGCTCTCGTCGCTCGCAAAATAAAGCGCTGCCAGAGCAATATCGTGAGGCAAGAACAAACGGCCAAACGGCCGCGTGCGTATCGCCTCTTCAACCCAACCTTCGCCCTTTCCTTCTTCGAGCTTCACCCGCCGCTCGTTTGGAGTCAGCGTCCAGCCTGGATTGATCTGGTTGATGCGAATGCGATACTGATTGAGATAGCTCGCGGTGTTCTTTGTGAGCGTCATCAGCGCGCCCTTGGACGCCGAGTAAGCCATCAGCTTTGGCTCTCCGATGTACGCATTGACCGAGCCGATGTTGATGATCGATCCACTTCGCTGCTGTTTCATATGAACAACCGCTTGCTGCATGCACAGAAAAGCGCCACGCACGTTAGTCGCAAACATCTTGTCCCACATCTCAACGGTAGTATTCTCGATGTTGCCGCGCGTGTTGAGCCCCGCGTTGTTGACGAGCACGTCGATACGACCATAAGCCTCAACCGCACGGTCGATGAGCGCCCGGCAGTCTGCTTCGATCCGGACATCGGCCCGATGGAAAATGGCCTGCCCACCATCGGACAGGATGCTCGCCGCAACTGCCGCACCGTTCGTCTCGTCGATGTCGGAGATCACCACTCGCGCGCCTTCGCTTGCGAATAGTCGAGCGATGCCCTCGCCCATCCCCGCGCCCGAGCCGGTAACAACTGCAACACGATTTTCTAAGCGACCCATCTTCAAAAATGCTCCCCGATCTTTGCTCTGAGGAAGCGGACCGATTCTCTCAGTTCTTCCATTCCATTCTCGCCGTCTTCGATTGAGATCCAGCCATCGAAGCCTTGATCTTTGAGCGTCGAAAAAATTGCATCGTAATTGTTCAGGCCCTTCCCAATCACTCCGTGCTTGAGATTCGCTGCGTAACCCGTGGATCCGTCGTGACGTTTCAAGTCTTCCACGGTGCCGCTCTCAAGGTATCTATCTGACGCGTGCATCGAGACGATGCGGTGCCTGACCCGTGCGAGGACTTCGAGCGGGTCTTGGCCGGCGATGATCGCGTTAGACGGGTCGTAGTTGACGCCGAACCACGGCGAGTCGATCTGGTCGATGATCTCGATGAAGATGTCTATGTCCTGAGCGAACTCGGGGTAGCGCCAGTAGCCGTCCTTGTAATGGTTCTCCATGTTGAGCACGACCTTGCGCGAAGCCGCGTGCTCGAGTAGCGCCTCAATTGACTCGACCGTCCAACGCACGCCTTCGGCCCGCGAAACTTCCTGGCGTCGCTGGCCAGAAAGGACGCGGCAAAAACTGCCTCCGAGCTGCGCCGTGACGTCGATCATCCGTTTCTCGCGCTCGATCTGCGCATGCCGCGCCTCGGTATCAGGTGTTGTGAAATCGGGCGAGGCGCACATCATGGGCGCTTGCAGACGATGTCGGTCGAGGTGCTTCTTTACTCGTCCGACATAGTCACCCTCGAAGCTCTCAAAGAACCCCGGGTACATCTCCACGCCGTCGACGCCGAGCGTGGCGGCCAGCTCAATCCAATCGAACAGCGTCATCGTCCGGGTGACGCACAGCTCATCCATGTAGCATTTCGGGAAAACGCTCAACTTTGGCATAGAGGAATCGTCGGTACCGCGAGCGGTAGCGAGCGAGTACTACTGACCAGCACGCTGCTGAAAAAATGCTCCGAAACCCCACCAACCCTGTGTTGGTGGGAGCTTGTCTGAATGGCTAAGGCGCATCCAACGTCGATTCTCCCCTCCTCCACCGACCACGCGTCGGTGGGATCACGACTGCCGGCTAATCCCTAAGCCTAGTCGTGCGGCATTAGCCGTTCAAGTCGCGCCTCCACCGACACAGGGTCGGTGGAGGGCGCCGATCAGTCGGGCCACGGTCTAGCTCGCAATCGTTACCCCACCGACGCAGGGTCGGCGGAGCTGCAGACGGCGTTCTTCAGCACCTGCGAGATCGGAGAGCGCTCGCTATCGCTCGCGGTGCCGAAACTAATTCGGCCGCAAAACCGCTTTGACGTATCTGCCCTCGTGCATGCCGTCAAAGCAGTCTTGCCATTGGTCGAGCGCTGCCACCTGGCTGATGATCGGGCCCAAGTTTATCTGTCCGGCGGCGAGCATCGCCACCACCTTCTCCCAGTTCTTAAAAGTGTGGCTGAAGCTACCCTGCAGGCGAACCGCCTTCTGCACGAGCGGGTCGAGCGAAAAGTTCAGCGGCTGTGGCCCCCATCCAACTTTTGTGATCTGACCACCGGGACGGACAATCTCCAGCGCCATCTGCAACGCCGCCGAGGCCCCGGC
>DATFWM010000324.1:0-4695 GCA_035259295.1 Blastocatellia bacterium
GGCGGATGCCAAGACGCATTCGGTCGTAACCAAGGTCGGACCGTTCAGCAACGTTATCCGTCCGTTCACGATCAACGGGAGCCAGACGCTTTGTTTCGTCAACGTCAACGAGCTGCTCGGCTTTGAAGTTGGCGACATCAAGACCGGTAAGATGCTTCACCGCGTCGAGGTTGCAGGATTTCAAAAAGGGCCTACCAAACGCCACGGCTGCCCAAGTCACGGCATCGCGTTGACGCCCGATGAGAAGGAGATATGGCTCACCGACGCGTTTAACAGCAGCATCCATGTTTTCGACGCCACCAAGATGCCGCCAAAGCAGATGATGAGCATCAAGCTGCGAGACCAACCCGGCTGGATGACCTTCAGCATCGACGGGCGACACGCTTATCCTTCGACCGGCGACGTGATAGACACTCGCACAAAACGAATCGTCGCGACGCTCGAAGACGAGACGGGAAGTCATGTCCAGAGCGAGAAGTTATTGGAGATAGTGTTCGCGGGCGGCAAGCCTGTCCGCGCGTGCGATCAGTTCGGCATAGGTCAGAAGCGATAAGGCCGCATGAAGTGGGATAATCATTCGCTAAAGAGAGTGTTGTGAGTAGACAAGCCTGAAATCCCACCCACGGCAGTGGGTGGTTCGTTCAGATACCGCCTACACAAACAGGCGCGGGCTCTTTTCCGATCTCCGTTCCTCACCCCTCAACTCCCAACCCGCTTGCGGGTTGGGAGTTGAAGGGAGAGGAGGCGAATCAAACCAACCGGAGCACGACGCCCCCCAGTAGGCTGTGCTTGAACGAACCACCCACTGCCGTGGGTGGGATTTAGGAGTGTTCGTAAGACGCAGGAGGCACAATGGAGAAAACAAGACTTGATGCGAGGGACCAATCAAGGCGCAGCTTCCTGAAGAGGGTCACGGCTGTTTCGGTTGCTGCGATGCATCCCGCTCTCATCAAAGAGGGCAAGCCCGTTCAGCCGGCGCCTGCAGGTGAACAACCGCAGTTGAACACCGCGGCGACCTCGGCGCAGCCTACCAAGAAGTTCATCGCCATCCAGGTTGGCGCCGTGTCCTTCGTCGATGAAGGCGTCGAACGAGTGCTGGACATCCTTCAAGAGAATGGGCGCGTTAATGCGCTGATGCTGGCGGTGTTCACTTACGGGCGAGGCATCGCTGGCCGCCAAGTTCCGGGCCAGCCCTTACCCGATCACGGCGCGCAGAAATACGACGCGGATACGTTTCACGGCGGAAGTTACGCCGCGCTCCATTCCCAGTACTACGACAAGACGATACTCAAGAATCTTCGAGCGCCCGATCTCGGCGACTTCGATCTGCTGGCGTCGGTAATACCGAAAGCGAAATCTCGCGGCATCAAAAGCTACTGCTGGCTCGAAGACGTTTACAACCCGCGGCTGATTCCTAACTTTGAAAAAGTCGCGGAGGTAGACATCTACGGGCGACGCACGGGCCAGGCTTGTCTCAACAACCCTGACATTCGCAGTTTTCTCAACTCGATGGTCGAGGATTACGTCAAGTCATACGAAGTCGACGGGGTGATGTGGGGGTCGGAGCGACAAGGACCACTCAACAATGCGATCGGTTCACATCACGGAGGATTCAATGGTCGCGCGCACATCGCCTGCTTCTGCGAACACTGCCGCGCGAAGGGAAAGGAACGAGGCATCGCAGTCGACCGGGCGCGGGAGGGTTTCATCGAGCTGGACAAGTTTGTGCGCGCGGCATTGAACAAACAACGCCCGAGCGACGGCTACTTCGTCACCTTCTGGCGATTGTTGCTGAACTATCCGGAGATACTGGCGTGGGAGAAGCTGTGGACTGATAGTCAGCAGGAGATTTACGGCGAGATTTATGGAACGATCAAGGGAATCAATAGCAAGGTTCAGGTCGGCTGGCACATATGGCATAACAACTCATTCAGCCCGTTCTATCGTGCTGAGCAAGACTACGCGAAGCTGCGTCACAGTTCAGATTTCTTGAAGGTTGTGATATACAACAACTGCGGCGGCCCTCGACTTGCGCAGTACATGAAAAATGTGCACTCAACGATCTTCCGCGACGCGAAGCCTGAAGAAGCGATGCAGTTGCATTATCGAATAATGGGATACGGCGATGAGCCGAGCTTCGATAAGTTGCCGACGGCGGGGCTATCGGCAGACTACGTTGCGCGAGAGACGAAGCGAGCGATTGAAGGCGTGCGCGGCGAGACTGCCATATATCCGGGCATTGACATAGACATCCCGACCGACAAAAGCGAAAAGAAGACCGAGCCTTCGGATGTGAAGGCGGCGGTTAAGGCGGCGTTCAACGCGGGAGCGCCGGGTGTGATTCTGTCGCGTAAGTATTCCGAGATGAAGCTCGCAAATCTAGCGGCAGCAGGCGACGCGATCAAGGAGTTGGGACTAGGATGAGCCGGGATTGTCTTACCGACTTGCCGCCGAAGCGCGTCTGACCAGCTCGGGCGACTTCATACGATCACACAACTTATCAAAACTCGGCCCAGGCCCTCTCCAGCGGAGATCGTCTGCCGTATCAAAGACCGGCACGTCCGACCGCAACGTTGCTAGAGCGCGAAACAACAACGCCTCATTCCACGAGTTGAACAAGGAAGTAGAAAGCCGAAACGCGCTTCGGATCGAGAGAGGCCATTCTTTCCAGCTCTTCGGAATGTAATCAAGGTGATCATACCGAGACAGAATTAGCGACGCGGACTTTGGGCCCCACCCGGCGATGCCAGGGAAGCCATCAGCGCTGTCGCCGACTAATGCGAGGTAGTCGGGAATCGACGCCGGCTTCACGCCGAATCTGGCAACCACGCCCGCCTCGTCGCGAATCACATCGCGCCGGCGGTCCAGTTGAACGACTCGGGTGCCGACGACGCATTGACTGAGATCCTTATCCGGTGTGCAAATGACCACTTGCTTGACGCGGTCATCCGCTGCAGCTTCGGCCGCCGCCGAAGCGAGAGCATCGTCGGCTTCATATTCGACCATTGGCCACACCACGACTCCCATCGCTTCAAGTGCTTCTTCGAGAATCGGAAACTGTGAGAGTAACTCCGAAGGCACGCCTTGGCTGGTCTTGTATCCGGGATAAAGATTGTTCCGAAATGATTCCACAACGTGATCGGTCGCAACGCCGAGGTGAGTTGCGCCGCGTTCGATCATGGACAAGACGGAATTGAGCACTCCGCGCACGGCTGCAATTTCCTGCCCGTTCACATCCGACACCCGCGGTAAAGCAAAGAAGTGCCGGAACAGTTCGTACGTTCCGTCGATTAGATAAACCTTCATGGCGCCTCAGACCAGATTAACACGTGGCCCAGCATATGATCCCGACGAATCAGGATTAACGGCAAGGCTGTATAAAGAATGCGCACGTTCTCGGACAGGCCGCTTCCGTTCTTGTTCTTGTCTGAACGCTCTGATACTCTCGCGCTGAACCGTATACTTTTTGGAGGAGCATAATGAACTTACGACAAAGACTCTTCTTGAGCAGCCTTTCCCTTGCATTGCTCAGTGCACTGGCGTTCGGTGCGAAACCGGTTTTCGCGCAATCTTGCGAGAAGCTCGCCGAGATCAAACTTGCAAACACAACGGTCACTGCTGCACAGCCAGTTGCCGCCGGTGCGTTCACGCCTCCAGCAGGCTCGGCGGCGCCGTTCAAAGGTCTGCCCGCCTTCTGTCGAGTCACCGGCGTGATCAAACCCACTGTCGATTCTGACATCAAGTTTGAAGTGTGGATGCCCTCTTCGGGCTGGAACGGCAAGTTCGAGGGCATCGGCAACGGCGGATTCGCGGGGTCAATCACTTACGAGGGGCTGGCGGGCGCAGTTGCTCGCGGCTACGCGGCCGCTTCCACAGACACAGGTCACACGGGCGGCAACGCGAGTTGGGCGCTTGGACATCCCGAGAAGATTGCCGACTACGGACATCGCGCGGTCCACGAGATGACCGAGAAAGCCAAGTCGATCGTCAGCGCGTTCTACGGCGGCGGTCCGAAGCGTTCCTACTTCGCAAGTTGCTCGAACGGAGGCCGGCAGGCGCTGATGGAAGCGCAGCGCTACCCGAACGATTACGATGGGCTGATAGCAGGCGCGCCCGCGAATTACTTCACGCCGGTGCTCTCCGGATTCGCGTGGAATCTGCAGGCGCTGAGTAATGATCCAAGCAGCTACATCCCGCCCGCTAAGTTGAAGGCGATCGAGACAGCGGCGCTTGCGGCTTGCGACGCGCGAGACGGCGTGACCGATGGCGTGATCGATGATCCTAACAAATGCAACTTCGATCCATCGGTGTTGCTTTGTAAGGGGAGCGACTCAAACGACTGCCTCACTGAAAAACAGGTGATGGCTCTGAAGAAAATTTATTCCGGCCCGCGCAACTCGAAAGGCGATCTGATCACGGCCGGCTTTGTGCCAGGCGGCGAAACCGGTCCGGGCGGCTGGACCCTGTGGATTACGCCGGCAGAACCTTCGCGCGCGCTTCAGTATTTCTTCGCGACTCAGGCTTTCGCGAACATGGTTTACAACGATCCGAAATGGGACTTCAAAACTTTCAACCTCGATCGAGACAGCAAGCTTGCTGACGAGAAGCTGGGCAGGAGTCTCAACGCGATCGATCCCAATCTCAAAGCCTTCAAAGCGCACGGGGGCAAATTGATTCTCTACCACGGCTGGAGCG
>DATFWM010000325.1:0-4662 GCA_035259295.1 Blastocatellia bacterium
GCGCTGCTGCGCCGGGCGGGCGGCCACAGTACGACGGAACTTCGCGCTGGTAGCGTCACGTTAGATCCTCGAGGCGCGCGTGTCGCGTTAGACGGCGAGCCCGTGAAACTCACGAGCCACGAGTTCCGCGTGCTCTCGTACCTGATGCATCATCGCGGGCGCGTCGTCTCTCAAACGGAACTCATCGAGCACATTTACGCGCAGGATTTCGATCGCGACTCGAATACGGTTGAGGTGTTCATCGCGCGTCTGCGACGCAAGCTGGGCGCGTCGTTCATAGAAACCGTCCGCGGCCTCGGCTACCGAATCCCATGAGGCTCATCTCGCTCAAAACGCGCATCGTGCTCGGTGCCATTCTCTGGACAATCGGTCTAGTCACGATCGCGGCGGTCATCCTCCACTTCGTGTCCCCTCACGCGGTGGCTCATGGTTTGTCTCACGGGATGTTCCGGTACGGACCGGCAATCGCCGTGGTCGCTGTGGTCAGCATGCTCGTCGGATTTCTGCAGGTCCGTCGAGGCTTGTCACCGATCAATCAAATGCGCCACCGCCTCGGCTCGGTCCATAAAGGTATTGCCACGCGCGTTGACGGTAACTATCCGGCGGAGGTTCAGCCTCTGGTTGACGACCTAAACGCGCTGCTTGAGGAGCGCGAGCGGCGGGTCGCGCGCGCGGTCGCGAGGGCCGGCGACCTCGCACATGGCTTGAAGACGCCCCTGGCCGTACTGTCACACGAGGCCCAGCAGGCGCGAGCGGCAGGACAAGAGCGGATTGCCGCAGAGATCGATCAGCAGATCGATCGCATGCGGCGGCAAATCGACTACCACTTGGCGCACGCGCGATCGGCGGCCACGCCCGTTTCGCCCGCGGCGCGCGCCTCAATTGCCACATCTGCCGAGGGAGTTGTCCGCGTGCTGGAGCGGCTACATGCCGAACGCAACCTGCGCATCGAGATCGATGCACCCACATCGTATGCCTTTCGGGGACAAAGGGAGGATCTCGACGAGATCCTCGGCAATCTGCTCGACAACGCCTGCAAGTGGGCTCACACAAGAGTCAAACTCACCTGCTCGAAGGAAGCGGAACAACTCATCATTGTGGTTGATGACGACGGTCCCGGAATAGAGCCTTCGATGCGCGAGGCTGTCTTACAGCGAGGCATTCGCGCAGACGAGGCGGCACCAGGCTTCGGCTTCGGTCTGGCGATCGTTCACGACTTGGCGGAGATTAATGGCGGATCGATTTCGCTTGAGGAATCTCCGATGGGAGGCGCACGAGCCCGCCTCAAGCTGCCGGCCCACGACATGGTCGAGCGGCAAAAAACGGGCGAAATCTAAAGCTCCGCTTACCGAGGCGTGACTTCAGCATATTCGACTGTGAATCTGCTTTGAGACCAACCTCAAGAAAATCGCAAGTAGCAGGCCGTACGTTGGCTTGTCACTGTCCGAAGCTGTAGCGCCGACTGATCATCTTTTCAGTTTCCAGCAAGGGTCGCGTGCGGAAGAATTGTGGGCGGGATGGGTTCCAGAAAGCGCGAGATTCTGGGAAACGAATCGCTCATCGGACCGCGGTAAACATGCAACGGATAAACGTAGTGTAGATTTCGCTTGGCGCGCGTGGTTGCCACATAGAGTAAGCGGCGCTCTTCTTCCAGGTCGTCAAACTCATCCTCGAAACGATTCGAAGGAAACCAACCGTCAGTCATCCAGATGACAAAAAGGCTGTCCCATTCAAGACCTTTCGCCGAATGTACGGTCGACAGGGTGACAAAGCCACTGCGACGCTCGCTCGAGTTGTCTCGGGCCGCGCCCGAGGGGTCGAGAGCCACGTCGTCGAGTAGTTTGGTGGCGCTTTTGTAACGCTTTGCAATTGCCTGAAGGTGTTCAAGGTCTCGTCCGCGTCGAAGAGAATTGTCGTACTTGGTTTTCAGGAGCGGCCGGTAAAATCGCAGGACGCTGGAGAGTTGATCACCTGGCGATTTGCTTTCAAGTACATTGATAAGCACCCGCGCCAGTCGCGCCAGTTGGGCCCGATAAGTTGCGCGCGCCGGAAAACGGAGCAGCTTCTTAAACAGGGCTTCTTTGGTTCGGGCCGATCTGAATTCTCGACGCTCAATGCCCAGATGATCGAGTATCTGATAAACCGTTGCGTCGCCAACGTGTTCGATCAGTTTGAGCGCACGAAACCACGATAACGTGTCCGAAGGCTTGACTACCACGCGCAGAAACGCCAAAGCATCTTTGATATGCGCCGATTCAGCGAACCTGATTCCGCCAAACTTGCGAAATGGGATTCCATGCTTGGCTAACTCTATTTCCAGGTCAAATGAATGAGAGCTGGATCGGAAGAGGACAGCGATATCGTTAAGCGCCACGCCTTCCTCACGCAACTCTTCGATCCGCTCAGCCACAAAGCGCGATTGCTCATTCTCATCGCGCGTGCTAACGACTACCGGTGTTTGTCCTCCCTCCACGCGCGTGAACAGGCGCTTCTTGTAACCTTCTTTGACCTCCGCGATCAGCGCGTTGGCGACATCCAATATTGGCTGGGTGCTGCGGAAGTTCTCTTCGAGTTTGATGATTTGCGCGGCCGGAAAGAGCCTGGGGAACTCCAACATATTCCGGTGCGTAGCCCCGCGAAAGGAGTAGATTGACTGGAATTCGTCTCCCACGACCGCGACGTTATCATGCGTCGAGGTCATCATACGGACAATCTGCGCTTGAAGCTTGTTCGTGTCCTGGTACTCGTCGACCATTATGTATCGGTACTGATCAGAGAGTTGCTCGCGCAATTCATCGCCGGCCTCCAGCGCTTCTCGCAAACGCACCAGCAAGTCGTCATAGGTCAACATGTGGCGGGTGCGCTTGTATTCCTCGAAGGATTTTAGGAGTTTTTCCAGCGCGGCACGTTCATCGACGAATTCGGGGTAACTATGGCTCAGCACTTTCTTAATGGGTAGAACCTTGTTAACCATCATGCTGAAGATGGCGGCGATCGTTCGTTTGCGGGGAAAGTGCCGATCCCTGGTGAGCTGCAGTTGTCGCCGCAGAAGATCAATCAGGTCTTCGGTGTCGGCTTGATCCAGCACAGTAAAGGCGCGATTGAGTCCGATCTGATCCGCGTACCTGCGCAAAACTGAATGGGCGATCGAGTGAAAGGTGCCGCCCGACACTCTTTGGCAACGTGCGTCAGACAGCGCCGCCGCGCGCGCCAGCATGCTGGCCGCCGCGCGCCTTGTAAAGGTTAGCAGCAATACGGATTCGGGAGTGGCGCCTATCTCAACCAGACGAGCCACCCGATAAACCAGAGTGCGCGTTTTGCCCGTGCCCGCACCCGCAACGATCAGCAACGGCCCATCAGTCGTCATCACTGCCTTGAGCTGCGATTCATTCAGCTCTTGTTCATAATCCAGACCAAAGGCGCGCGTAGCCGGACTATGTTTCACGAGCAGCCGTGACGTAGCTGGTCCCATGATAGCCGTGCCAAGTTCCAGATCGCGTCTTAGTGTTTTAAGTTCAGCGGCCAGCTCGATAACGGTTTGATAACGCTCCTTCGGTGTCTTGGCCAGAGCTCTGGCTATGATCTTTTGCAGCGCCAGCGGCAATTCCCGTTTTGTTGCGGAAGGAAACCTTGGCTCGAGGTGCAGAATGGCGTGCATGGTGTCAATGCGGTTTCTGGTAACGAAGGGCGCGGTCCCGGTCACCATCTCGCAAAGCACGACGCCGAAAGAGAAGATGTCGCAACGGTGGTCGACACGTTGGCCCAGCAACTGTTCCGGTGACATGTAATTGACCGTCCCCATTAGAGTGCCAACCTCTGTCTCCACCCGCAGTAGCGTTTTCTCGGCGCTGTCAGCCGCAAGCTGACGCTCGCGACGTGCCAATAGCTTGGCCAGACCAAAGTCAAGAATCTTTGCATACCCGTCGCGACTGATCATCAAATTTTCGGGTTTCAGATCCCGGTGGATGATCCCTGCCTCATGAGCCTTGGCTAAGCCATCTGCGATCTGGATCGCAATCTCCAGTGCGTCTTTCACCGGCAGGGCGCGCTCGTTGAGCTTCTGTCTGAGAGTCTCACCCTCGACGTACTCCATTGCGATGTATGGTTTGCCGTCGTCCTCACCGACTTCGTACACGGTGAGTATGTTGGGGTGGTTCAAGGAGGAAGCGGCCCGAGCCTCCTGCAAAAACCGGCGCCGCCGATCTTGTTGAGCAACATATTCGGCCTTCAGCAGTTTTAGGGCGACCACACGATGAAGCTTCTTATCTTGAGCTCGATAAACGGCACCCATACCGCCCGAACCGATCGGCTCGAGAATTCGGTAATGAGCGATAGTCTCTTCTAATATTGGTTTCATTCTCACGCGACGCACGACTGCAACCAAACTGACAGCGCCAAGAGGCTCGATGCGCTCTTCAGATTCGTGATGTTGGGGGTCATTTAGAATACAAAACCGAGCAGAATCCACAAAATGAATATCAGCTCGGGTTTGGTTGAATCTGCAGTTGGTGGACGTTTAGGACTCGTCGACGAGGTTTCCCTTTGAAGGAAAATATAGCGAGTCTGCAACGAAACGATCGGGGTCAGGCCTGCCATTTGCGATGCGTAACGAGGATGTTCGACTCTGAATCTGCGTTGAGACCAACCTCAAGAAGTCGCAAA
>DATFWM010000326.1:0-3632 GCA_035259295.1 Blastocatellia bacterium
CAGCCGCGCATAGCTTGGTCCGGAAAGCAACTCGGCGACGTCGTCACGCGGTCGTCCGCCGGGCAGCAGGTGCAGACCCGAAGGTTCCAAACGAACGATCGCATCTTCGAGACGAAGCTGTCCGCCAAGCACTTCCGATAGACCAACCTGCGCGTCGATGCCGAGGTAGTCAGTCGCGCACGGGCGGCGCAGATCGCTGTCGATAACGAGCGCGCGCACGCCTTCAGTTTGGGCCAACAGCCAGGCGAGATTGAGCGCCGTCAACGTCTTGCCTTCTCCGATGCCGGCACTGGTGACGACGATCGCGCGCATCTGCAGGCGCTCGCCGGCCTGTAGCACCTTGGTCCGCAACGAGCGAAACTGCTCGGTGTAAGCGGAGCGAGGCTGGCTCACCGCGATCAAGTGAGGCTCGACGCGCGACGGGGAGACATCGAAGGTGATGAATCCGCCGGCGCGCGTCGCCTCGGCAGCGCCCAAAGTTGCCCCAGCATCACGCGAAGCAATTCCGCCGGGGAGTGCCGACCCGTCGGGTACATCCGCAGTGTGCGCAGTGGACGCTGAACTTCGCACCGTTTTTCCGGCGGCTGACATGATCGTTGAACCGCTCAGCAACTGTTCCTCGATCTGTTCCGCGGAAGGCAGTCCGGTCAATGCCTGACTGTCGGTATGGTGCTCTGATTTTGGTGTTGCCTTCGCAGCGTTACCGTTGTCGGTAGCGCTGTGTCGTCTCATGGCATCAAAAACTCTTCCCATCGTTTCACCTCATTTTCTGAATAGGTCCTATAGGACCAATAGGACCTATTTAATCCGTGTCACCCGTTGTTTTGCCCGCGTTCCACAACTCTGCGCGTCCGGCTGATGAAAAAATTCGCGCCGGTTCCGCGCGTTCCTCGCCTGACGGCATGCGCCGGTCTGCGCGAGGGAGCATGTCAAACGTGTCGGCCACGTCTTCGATAATCGTGCGGCCGATCGTTGCATCGCCGGCGGCGTAACCCGCCAGCAATGCGTTATCGCAAAGGTTGTTGATGTTTCGCGGGATGCCGTCGGAACAACGAAAGATGAAATCGACGGCTTCCGGTGTGAAGATATCCGTGCGCTCCGCGCCCGCCACCAGCAAACGTGAAGTGATGTAACGATCAGTCTCTTCAACATTCGGCAGCGGCTTGATAACGCAACGTAGCGCGATGCGTTGTTTCAACTGACGCAGATCCGGATTATTCAAAACGTCTCTTAACTCCGGTTGACCGGTCAGAACGATCTGTAACTGCTTCGCTGTGTTCGACTCGAAATTCGAAAGCAAGCGAATCTCTTCGAGCACGTGCGGCGACAAGCCCTGTGCTTCGTCGACGATCAGCACCGTGCGCAGACCGCGCGAATGACGCGACTCTAGCGCCCGTCCCAGCTCGAGTAACAACTCAGACTTCGTCTCCCATTTCTGCACGTCGAGCAATGTCGAAACGTGCTGGTAAAACTCCGGCACAGACAAGCGTGGATTGAAGACGTAAGCGACGAGCACCGTGCGATCCAGACGTTCCATCATCCAGCGCAGGATCGTCGTCTTGCCTGTGCCTACCTCACCGGTCACCACGACCAACCCCTTGCCGCTTTCAATGCCGTAATGCAGATTGGCCATCACTTCCGTGTGCGACGGAGTGAAATAAATGAAGCGCGGGTCGGGAGTCAGCGCGAATGGCAACTCTTTCAAACCGTAAAATTCAGCGTACACTCTCTTGAACCTCCAGTTACGAACGACCTGATGACTGCATCAGCAGTTCAAAGATGTGCGTGAGCTTGAGCGCCAGTGCCAGCATCGGAATACTCACCAGCGTTGCAACGACTCCAGCCGCAAGTAACAGACGGCGCCGCCGCGGAACTGAACGAGCTTCCTGAGGTGTTAACAATTCCGGCACCGACAGGAGCACTGGCAAGCCGGTGTAGTGACGAGCGTCTTCCGAGTTTTGAATCGTGAGTAGACGTGGTCCTTCGAAGATTCCGACCAACAGCAGACCGAGACCGAGACCGGCTCCCAATCCGAGCGTGGCAAGCATGATGCGCTTCGGCGCGACCGGCTTCTGAGGCAGGTTCGCGGCGTCTACAACCTCGATGCCTTCGCCTTGTTGCTGCGTGATTGCGTCGGTGTTCAGACCGATCTTCTGTTGCTGTTCCAGCAGCTCATCGTAGGCTGCTTTCTTCGTCTGGTAGTCGCGCTCGATCGCACTCAGCTCGACGTCGACGCCGGGAACTTTGTTGATCCGATCGACGAGAGTGTTGATCTGGTTCTGATTTTCAACGAGCGCTTTTTGCTGTCGCTTGATTTCGTTATCGGCCATATCGATCTGCGCCTGCACGCTGTTTGCGGTCAGATCGGGATGCTTTGAGAGTCGCTCCTGTTTCTCTTTGATCTTATCTTTCCACTCGGCAACCTGCTGGTCCATCTGTTCCTGAACCTGAGCGAGCTCTTTTTGCTTCGCGATCACATCGGGATGGATATCCGTATATTGCTGCTTGAGGCTGGTTAGCTCACCCTGGAGCGCGGCCTTGCGTGACACCAGTTGCGACCACCCATACGTGGTTTTGGGATCGGTGAGAGTCTCGGAGGCCTCATCAATACTAGCCGCATAGGCCTTCTTGAGTACCGCCAACTGATTTGTAGCCGATGCCCGTTGATCCTGCACCCGGCCGATCTCCGTCATCAGCGTTTTCTGTTCTTCTCTGAGTCCGGTGAGCTGATTGAGCATCGGCTGAACTTCGGTCGGCAGCGTGCCTAACTTGCTGTTCTTGAAATCCAGCATCTGCTTATCGATCGCAGCCAAAGCCTCGCGAGCCTGGGCCACCTGGTTGTCGATAAAGTTTTTGGCGGCGAGACCGGAGCTTTGTTGATTCTGGGTTTGAACGCTGGTGTATTTGCCAGCCAGCTCCTGCGTAATCGCCTGGGCTATCTTCGCATCGCGGTAGCGATAACTGATGTTGAAGCCGTTAGTGATGTCGTTACGAGTGGTGTTGACCTTGACGTTGACGTCTTTGCGCATCATGTCAATGACGCCTTCGATCGGCTCGCCGCGCAGTCGCTCCGCTTTGTACAGGTCATACTTTTCGACCAGCGGCTCGAGTGAGCTACGGCTCTGCACGACCTGCGCAATGCTCGCCAACTGTCGCGTCAGGTTGTCTTCGGTGGTTGTCGGCACCACTGTTTTGGGGAGCGTTGATGGTCTAACCACAATGAGCGTCGACGACTCATAAACATCCGGAAGACGGTAGACCACCCACGACACCGCCGTGGTGATAGCGATAGCCGGAAGAATCAGCAGCCACTTGCGTCGCTGTAGAATCTTTAAGTACTCAGCTGGTTTTCGTTGCCTGAAGTCAGCGCTCATAACCCACTCCTATTTTAGAAATCACTTAATTAGGTCCTATTGGACCTATAGGACCTATATTTTAAAGCGTCGCCAAGGCTTTCTTAGCCTCGTCAACATCTGCGAAAGGTGCTTTCTCGGACAGTCGAATCGCAGCTTCCAGCTCGCGACGCGCCTCTTCCTTGTCACCCTTTCCTCTTAACGCCATCCCGAGATGGTAGTGATAAGCTGCACTCGGCGACGTGTTCGCGGCGCGAGCATCAGCCTCGTTAAGCGCCA
>DATFWM010000327.1:0-4678 GCA_035259295.1 Blastocatellia bacterium
CATATTCGCAGCCCGAGCCGGCGCAGAATTGCAGCGCCTCAAAGCCGAGCAGGAGTTGCGGCGAGCGTTGGCGGAGGTCGAGCAACTCAAGAATCGTCTTCACGCAGAGAACATCTACCTGCAAGAAGAAATCCAGGGCCAGCATAACTTTGGTGAAATCGTCGGTACGAGCTCGTCATTGCTCGCGGTGCTTCAGGAACTCGAGCGCGTGGCGCCAACCGACTCTACGGTGCTCATAAGCGGCGAAACCGGGACCGGCAAGGAACTCATCGCTCGCGCGATACACGATCGCAGCGCGCGTAAGAACCATCCGCTGGTGAAAGTAAACTGTGGGGCAATATCAGCTGGGCTGGTTGAGAGCGAGCTGTTCGGTCACGTGAAGGGCGCGTTCACCGGCGCAATCGACCGGCGCACCGGGCGTTTCGAGCTGGCCGATGGCGGAACGCTCTTTCTTGATGAGGTCAGCGAACTACCTCTGGAAACTCAGGTCAAACTCCTTCGTGTTTTGCAGGAAGGCGAGTTCGAGCCGGTAGGCAGCAGCCGAACAGTTCGCGCAGATGTAAGAATCATCGCTGCAACCAATCGCAACCTGGGTGACGCTGCGCGGGAAGGTCGTTTCCGTTCCGACCTCTTTTATCGATTGAATGTCTTTCCGCTCTCCATCCCACCGCTGCGCGAGCGTCGCTCGGACATAGCTCAACTCGTAATGTTCTTCCTCTCGCGCTTCGCCAAAAAGTTCGGCAAGCGAATGGATGGCGTGTCGCAGGAGACGATGGAGCTCCTTATCCAGTATCCATGGCCTGGTAACATTCGCGAGTTGCAGAACGTGATCGAACGCGGAGTGGTGCTCGCCCAAGGCACCGTGCTCACACTCGACCCAAGACTATTGCAAGCCCAATCTCCTTTAGACTCCATGACGGCTCCATCCGCAAGCGACCGCGGCATGAGCGTCGCCGTAGCACCGGCTGCTGCAAGCAACTCTTCGCCCCAGTCGACAGCCACCCTCGAAGAAATCGAGCGCCGGCACATTGTCACCGTGCTCGAACAGTCGCGTTGGGTAATCGAAGGACCCAAGGGCGCAGCGCGGTTGCTCAACTTGCATCCGAACACCCTCCGTAGCCGGATGAAAAAGCTTGGCATCCAACGACCCTCCCGCGAAACCGTGGCGGCAGCCCACGAAATCTCGTAGCTCGAGTCCACAGCCCACCCACGAAGGTTCGCGGGCTACAACGCCGGCTCATAGACAATACTGCTAAAGCACGGCAGATCATAACTTACCGTTCTGCCTGGATGGTATTGTGTCTGGCACCACCGTTGCCCTAGCTGACAGTGAATCGAAAATAAGGGAGCAAAAGGGGATGTTGAGGATTTCAGAGATTGGGCTAAATGGGGACGGCGCGACGCTCCGTCTGGAGGGTAGATTGGTAGGAACACTGACGGCGGAATTGGAGAGGGCTTGCGAGAAGCATCTCTCCAAGGGTCATCGGCTTGTACTCGATCTTGCTGACTTATCATTTGCAGACCGCGCCGCGATCGCCCTTCTTCAGCAGTTGAGAGGCCGCGGCGTCGGCCTCACAAACTGCTCCCCATTTCTGAACGAGGAACTAAAGCAGGCGGTTTTACCGAGCAGGTAGCAAACCGATAAAGAAACAAGGAGCTGCGATGAACACTTCGACGACAGTGGGAGAGTTTGAGTCAGCGGCGCTGCCGCACATGGACGACTTGTTCCGAACCGCTCGGCGCGTGCTTGGCAATCAGAGCGAAGCCGAAGATGTGGTTCAGGAGACCTTCCTACAGGCGTGGAAATCTTTTGAGCGGTTTGAGCTCGGCACAAACTGCCGGGCGTGGCTTTACAAGATAATGTTTCACGTTATCAAACACAATCGCCGCAGGAGGTTCAGCTTCAACCTCAGATCGACCAGAGACGACACTGTCGAGCTGGAAGCTGCGCTGGTGTATGAGCCGCCGGTTCCCCAGCAACTAACCGACGAAGACGTGCTCGCGGCTTTTGACCGCATCCCCCGACAGTACAGAGAAGTGTTGGTCCTGGCCGATGTGCAGGACTTCTCCTACAAAGAAGTGGCGGATACTCTGGACATCCCGCAAGGAACGGTGATGTCGCGGCTGAACCGCGGAAGAAAGCTTTTGCGGATCGAGCTAGCCGAATTCTCCCAAGCGCATGGCATTAAAGCCGACGTCGAAAACGCCATGCATGCCCAGGCGTAACAAATTTCTGACATCGGGAATTTTTCATCCGGCCCCAGTGATTCAACAGGTGTTACGAACTTCAAAGCCGCTCAACGCGGTGAATTGATCGATAAGCAAAATAACGCGAAGTTTTGCTCTGAGATGGAGGGAGAGCTGTGTCAAACCTAAACCATTACGACGTGATCATCATCGGGACCGGCGCCGGCGGAGGGACTTTGGCATACAAGCTCGCGCCATCCGGGAAGCGCATCCTGGTCCTCGAGCGCGGCGACTTTGTGCCTCGCGAGAAGGACAACTGGGATCCCAAAGCCGTCAACATTGAAGGCAAGTACCAGACTAAAGAAAAGTGGCGAGACAAAAACGGAGAAGAGCTTCATCCGCACACGAATTACTATGTCGGCGGTAACACCAAGTTTTACGGCGCGGCGCTGTTTCGTTTGCGCAAGGAAGACTTTGGTGAGCTTCATCATCACGGGGGCGTTTCTCCCGCGTGGCCCATTTCTTACGATGATATCGAGCCTTACTACACACAGGCGGAGCAGCTCTATCACGTTCACGGGGAGCGCGGCGAGGATCCTACAGACCCCGGTGCCAGCGCTCCTTACCCGCATCCCGCGGTGAGTCACGAGCCGCGCATCCAGTATTTGAGCGACGACTTCGCGCGGCTTGGCTTGAGGCCGTTTCACACGCCGCTTGGCGTCCAACTTAACGAGCAGGACCCGCGCAAGAGTCTGTGCATTCGCTGCAATACCTGCGACGGATTCCCATGTCTTGTGTACGCGAAGTCTGACTCGCAAGTCCTCTGCGTAGATCGGGCCATCGAGTATCCCAACGTTACCTTGTTGACCAACGCTTACGCCGAGCGTCTCGAAACTGATGCCTCGGGGCGTCGAGTGACGAAAGTTATCGTGCAGCGTAACGGCTCGCGTGAAGAGTACAGCGGAGAGATCGTCGTATCCTCCTGTGGCGCGATCAACTCAGCGGCGCTGCTGCTTCGTTCGGCTAACGACAAACATCCGAGGGGCCTGGCCAACGGTTCGGACGTCGTCGGCCGGCATTACATGGGTCACATCAACTCCATTATGATGGCGATTTCGAAGTGTCCCAATCCGACTGTATTTCAGAAGACTCTTTCGGTAAACGACTTCTATTTCGGATCTAGAGATTTGGACTTCCCGATGGGGCACATCTCATTCGTCGGCAAGCTCGACGCGCAAACTCTGCGAGCCGGCGCGCCGGCGATCGCTCCCGGCTTTACCCTCGAGTTGATGGCCAACCACTCGCTGGATTTCTGGCTTACTTCCGAAGATCTACCCGACCCAGAGAATCGGGTGACCCTGAACAGCAGGGGCGAGATCGTTCTTTCATACAAGCTGAACAACGAAGAGGGCCACAAGCGTCTCATCTCAAAACTCGAAAGCTTAATGAAGCAACAGACCAAATGCGAGATCCACGGCCACGAGTGCCACGTGGGTTTGTTCTCGCGAAACATCTTCGTTGGTCAACGAATACCACTCGCAGGTGTGGCGCACCAGAACGGGACGATCCGCTTCGGCGACGACCCGAAGACTTCGGCGCTCAACGCCAACTGTCGCGCTCACGAGGTCGAGAATCTTTATGTGGTCGACGCCAGCTTCTTCCCGTCAAGCGGCGCCGTGAACCCCGGCCTGACAATCATGGCGAACGCTCTACGCGTCGGCGATCACTTGATCGAGCAGTTCGGCTGATGGAGTTTAAGATGAAACTCAAGTTTCAAGACGGTTTTATCGCGAAGACACGACTTGCCTTTCGCCGAGCAAGAAATGCTGAGTGCAACGCGCCGGCTTATGAAGGCAAAGTCGGTGTAGCCAGGCTGCATCTTCGGGTCCAGTTTGCATTGTTGCTTCTCTTACTCACGACGATTCCTACGGTTACCGCTCGCAACCCACTCTCTGCGGCGAGGGGCACGGCTGTCATCGTCGCCCCTCGCTCCTTCCCTGCTAACGGGGCAGTTGCCGCGGTAGGCGCGGTCGGGATGACCGTATCGGATGTCGATCGGTCGGTCGAGTTTTTCACAAGGGTGCTGTCATTTGAGAAGGTCTCGGATGTAGAAGTGGCAGGCACGGAGTACGAGCATCTGCAGGGGCTCTTCGGCTTGCGCATGCGCGTCGTCCGCCTGAAGCTCGGCGGTGAATTTCTAGAACTCACGGAATACCTGACACCGAGGGGCCGTCCAATCCCCGTCGATTCGCGCAGCAACGATCGCTGGTTCCAACACATCGCCATCATAACCAGCGATATGGACCGGGCTTACCAGTGGCTTCGAAACAACAAAGTGGAGCACGCCTCGACTAGCCCGCAGAAGCTCCCCGAAACGATAAAGCCGGCCGCAGGGATTCGAGCCTTCTACTTCAAGGATCCCGACGGGCACGCGCTCGAAGTGTTGCAGTTCCCAGCGGACAAAGGTGCGGCGAAATGGCATCAGCCCTCA
>DATFWM010000328.1:0-2065 GCA_035259295.1 Blastocatellia bacterium
AACATCGTTACAATGGTGTTCGGGAACATGGGTAACGACTCGGGCACCGGCGTGGCTTTCACTCGCGATCCCGCAACCGGAGAGAAAAAGCTGTTCGGCGATTACCTCTCCAACGCGCAAGGCGAAGACGTGGTCGCCGGAATCCGCACTCCTAAGCACATCGACGAGCTCAAACAGGACATGCCCGAGATCTACAATCAGTTTGTTCAGCTAGCCGAAAAGCTCGAACGCCATTATCGCGACATGCAGGACCTCGAGTTCACCGTCGAGCGCGGCAAGTTGTGGATGCTTCAAACGCGAAACGGCAAACGCACGGGTCCGGCGGCGGTCAAGATTGCAGTGGACATGGTCCGCGAAGGCTTGATCGATGAGCGAACCGCCGTGCTTCGCGTGCCTGCCGGCGATATCGATCAGTTGCTTCACAAGACGATCGATCCAAAAGCCAAGGTGAAAGTTCTGACTCGCGGCATCAACGCCAGTCCGGGCGCGGCGACCGGACGCGTAGTGTTCACTCCCGAAGAGGCTGAAGCTTGGGCGGCGGAAGGCAAGCCTGTCATCCTCGTCCGCCGCGAAACTTCTCCAGAAGACGTGCGAGGCATGGACGCGGCGCAAGCTATTCTCACCTCGACCGGCGGGCCTACCAGCCACGCCGCAGTCGTCGCGCGAGGCTGGGGCAAACCCTGTGTCGTCGGCGCGGGTGAGATCGCGATCCATTATGCGAAGAACGAATTTTCGGTGAACAGCGCGCGCGTTCGACGTGGAGACTGGCTGACCGTTGACGGGACGAGCGGGCGGGTCATCGAAGGCCAGGCGCCGTTGATCGATCCTGAGCTTGGCGATGATTTCAAGACGTTGATGCAGTGGGCCGATGGATTCCGCCGGATGCGCGTACGCGCAAACGCTGACACGCCGGACGACGCGGCGGTGGCGCGAGGATTCGGCGCGGAAGGCATTGGACTGTGTCGGACCGAGCACATGTTCTTCGAAGGCGACCGCATCGATTACGTTCGCGAGATGATTCTAGGCTCGCTGGATTACAAACGATTGGAGCGCGAGCTTGCGGTAATCGAAAACGAATTGCGCAGGGCTACCTCGCCGAAGAAAGTCGAGGAGCTGAGCCGCGCCAGACGCCGCCGGAAAAAAGACATAGAGGAGCCGGCCAAAATGTACAAAGGCGGGCTCGAGCGTTTGCTCAAGCTGCAACGGAAAGACTTCGAGGGAATCTTTGCGGCGATGGACGGCTTGCCGGTGACAATTCGCACGCTCGATCCGCCGCTCCACGAGTTCCTTCCGCACGACGAAGCAGAGACGCGAAAGCTCGCTCGCAAGCTCAAGGTCAAGCGGCAGCATTTGTGGGAGCGAGTGCAGTCGCTTCACGAAGCGAACCCGATGCTGGGACATCGCGGCTGCCGTTTAGGGATCGTGTTTCCTGAGATCACCGAAATGCAGGCGCGCGCGATCTTCGAGGCCGCCGCGCGGGTTCAGAAGAAAGGTGTGAAAGTGTTGCCGGAAATAATGATCCCGCTCGTCGGCGATGTGAACGAGCTGAAGGTTCAGGCGGACATCGTGCGCAGCGTTGCCCAGGAGGTGATGGACGCTACCAAAGAAAAGATCGAATATCTGGTGGGCACGATGATCGAGCTTCCGCGCGCGGCCCTTACAGCGGACAAGATAGCAGAGGTGGCGGAGTTCTTTTCGTTTGGCACGAACGATTTGACGCAGACGACTTTCGGGATATCGCGAGACGACTCGGCGAAGTTCTTGCTGGCGTACATCGAAAAACGAATCTTCAAAGATGACCCGTTTCAGGTGTTGGATCAAGAAGGCGTGGGACAGCTTGTGAAGATGGGGACCGAGCGGGGCCGGAAATCTCGTCCTGATTTGAAGGTCGGGATTTGCGGCGAACACGGTGGCGAGCCATCGTCGGTCGGGTTTTGCCATCGTGTGGGATTGAGTTACGTCTCCTGCTCGCCGTATAGAGTTCCGATCGCAAGGTTGGCGGCGGCGCAAGCAGCACTGGGCAGCGAGCAAGCGATCTCACACACGGCTTGAAAGAAATGAGTAA
>DATFWM010000329.1:0-8762 GCA_035259295.1 Blastocatellia bacterium
GAGGCGGAAGAGAATGCTGTTGAGCCCCCCAGTTCTTTCGCCCCTGTCGGGGCTTGCCTGCATTCGCCGAGTCGCCACCCAGGGCTTGTGCCCTGGGCTATTTTCCGTCGCCACTACGCGGCTCATTTTGCACCCGCCATCAGAATCACCCTGACCGACGACTAGCTGAAATTCAGCCATCCACTTTCAATTGGCGGCCTGACGGGAGCGTGAGCTTGACCAAATCGTCCAACGGAATCATGCTGAGAACGGCACTCAGTTGGTTGGGTGGCCGCTGGCGGAACAATGATCGCCTTAATAGTTATTTTGTTTGTCGCGCTCGCGGGGGCGGCTTTAACTCTCTATCTATGGCAACGAACATCCAACAAATCGAGTGCAGAATTGGAGATTGAACCGCGTCGATTTGCCGGGTTGTTTGCTGATCGACGTTCCTCTGCTGCGTCGGCAAGCGCTAAGGCAAAAACCGACACCTCACAATTACGCGCAAATCTGATTGGGCGCGCGCGCGACGGCGATCTGACCACACTTTCAGAAGCGAGCTCTTCGAGAGACACCGCCTTGTACGGCGAAGTTCTCGATGCATTGATCGACTCAGCTTACGGAAGCCAGGAGAAACTAAGCGCTCTGGTGAATCGTATTTCAAATAGCAACGAGTTGAGAGCAAACAAGCAACTGGCGGAACAGGTGCTCGCAACGTGGAAAGCTGCTCCAGACAGACGGTCGACAACTGAGATGATTCACGTGGCCGCCCTTTCAGATGACGCTGAGGTTTATCAGCAGGCAATCGAATTGGTCACTTCTTTTTGGCAGCAAGGAAAGCTCCGCGAGTTCAGGGGCGAGGAACTTGTCGAGCTTTTCAATAGCCAATACTGGATACTCGCGCACGAAGCAAGGCGCGGAGGTGCGGGCTTTGCCTTGAAGCGCAAGCTCGCCGGCGTTCGTCGCGAGCTGGCGGCGGCGACGCCCGCACGGTGATTCGCCCTTCGCCGCACGCCGGCAATCGAGGTTAATCATGAGCTCCAACATTCAGTCATTGCTCCCCTACCTGATGATCGCGTTCGTCGCGTTCATATTCTTGCTGGTCATTCTGCGGCGAATACTGGTCAACGTCGGTGCTCGCGAGATCGCGATCAAAGAACGGCGCTATCTCGGCGCGAAGATGCCGCCGGGTCGCGTCGTCGCAACCGAAGGCGAAGTCGGCATCCAAGCCGACGTGCTCAAGCCCGGACTTCACTTGATCAAATGGCCTTTCGAGAAGGTCATTCGCAAATTCCCGTTGATCGAAATCGGTCCAGACGAGATGGGAATAATCGAAGCCATCGACGGCGAGCCTATGCCGCCGGGAAGAATCTTCGCGCCCGACCGAGCTCAGAACGCACACAACAACTTTCAGGACCCGATCGCGTTCATAAAGCGTGGCGGAGTCAAAGGCATTCAGCTTCGAACGCTGCCGCCGGGCCTGTGGCCCATCCATCCCTATCTATTCCGCGTCTCGATAACTAAGACCACCGTGATTCCGCAGGGCAAAGTCGGAATCGTCACTGGCGCGGACGGCGGCCCGCTTGATGCCGGACGCCTGCTTGGAAAGGCGATTGACGGACACCGCAACTTCCAGGATGCCGAGCAGTTCATCGCGTCCAGCGGGCAGAAGGGTCCGCAGGTCGAGATCCTCACGCCGGGAACTTATCGAATATTGACAGAATCAGCGACGCTTGAAGGCGGGCAAGAGCGCAAACCTGGCCTGTTCTCGGTCCGGCTTTATGATGCGACAGTCATCGCCGAGAACCAAATCGGACTGGTCGAAGCGTTGGACGGCGGGACGCTCGACCCGCGCGATTATGTCGCGACTCCGGTCGAGGGTCACGACAACTTTCAAGACGGCAACGAGTTCATCTCGCGCGGCGGCCAGCGCGGGCCGCAGAAGGACATCCTGCTGCCCGGCACTTACTACATCAACCCGCTGTTGTTCAAGGTGATTCCCGAAACCGCAAAAGAAGTGAAGCCGGGCGAAGTTGCGGTCATCGTTTCCAACGTCGGCAAGGACCCCTCGGAAGAAGTTCGCCGCGCGATGGCGACAAAAGTGCGCGAGAGGTTGGAGCGCGAGGAGAAAGAACAAGTTGAGCTGGCCGCGGCGCGGCTCGATAAGATCGATGACCACGCCACAGTTGCCGAGATCAAAGAAGACTTCGCGCTCACCGATCCCGCGGATCGGCGACTAGACGAGGGCGCGCACGAAGCTTACGTCGTGCCTGCGGGGTTCCGCGGCATTCAGGAAATGGTCGTCGGGCCGGGTCGCTACTACGTCAACACGCTTGCAGTCACGCCGATTGTTATACCGACTACCAACCAGACTGTCGAGTGGACCTCCGGCGAAGTCGCAAACACCTTCAATCCGTTCGAGGTGATTTCAAAAGACGGCTTCACGATGCAGCTCGAAGTTCGAGTCGTGTTTCGAGTGAAACCGGAGGACGCGCCTTTCATGGTGGCCAAGATCGGTTCGGTCGATAGGCTGATTCAGAACGTGATGCATCCGCTGATCGACTCGATCTTCCGCAACCAGGCTTCCGAGTCGTCCGCGATGGCATATTTGCAAAATCGGCACGAGGAGCAAGAACGGGCCGAGGCTCGCGTGCGAGCGCACCTGTTGAAGTATCACGTCGACGTGGTGAACGTTTTGATTTGCCACATTCATCTGCCTGAGGAGCTGATGAAGACGCAGACCGAAAAGATCCTCGCCGAGCAGAAGCAGAACATGTTCAATGCGCAACGCGAAGCCGAAGAGCGGCGTATTCAACTCGAGAAGACCCGAGCACAAGCTGACAATCAGCGCGACTTGATGGCAGCGACGGTCGGCGTCGAGATCGCGGGGAAGCGCGCGGAGCAACGGAAGGCGGAAGGCGAAGGTGAGGCCAGCTACATTCTCACGACCGGCAAGGCCGAGGCCGAAAAGGTTCGGCTGATGGGCGAGGCTCAAGGCGTGGCGTACGCGCAACAGGTGAACGCGATCGGCCCGCAAGGCGTCGCGCTGGTCGAGACTTTGAAGGTGATCGGCGAAAAGGGAGTGCGAATAACTCCCGACGTTCTAGCTTCAGGCGGCGCCGGTGACGGCGCGGGCGGCATCGGAACTTTGCTGCTTCTGAATCTCTTTAGAGAGAGGGTTGCGCTGGGAGCGCAAACCGACAACGGCGCGCCTTCGCCGAAGAAGTAACGGAGGTGTAACTCAAGAGCGTGGCATTGCGAACCCCGCCCTTGCTTGTGCTAAATTATTGCCCGATGAAACCTTCGACAATTAGGCCCTGCGTAATTCTGCTTGCTCTTGCGTTGCTGCCGGCATGTTCCGGGCCGCCGGAGAATTCCGCCTCGTCCAACAATAACGCCGCTACGCAAGCAAACAGCAATTCTAATCAACAACCCCAGGCGCAAGATCAAGCGCCGTCTCCAACAACCGAGACGCCGCTCAAGGTGCAGCCGATACCGCCGCCTTCGCCGCCGGCCAACACGAACGCGAACATTGCGGCAAAGACAGCAAGCGGTCGACTGCCGAAGCTGGTAGCGCCCGAAAAGAAGCTGGACTTCGGCAAGCAGCCCCAGGACAAGACAATCGTACGCGCGATCCACATCAAGAACGCCGGGCAGGCCGCTCTCAACATCGAGTCGGTTACGCCAAGCTGAGGGTGCACCACTGTGGACTTCCCCAAAGTCCTCCGGCCTGGTCAGGCCGGTACAATTAAAGTAAAAGTCGAAACTGGCAAATCGCCCGGCGAGCGCGTGAAGTCGGTGACGATAAAATCAAACGACCCAACCGACCCTTCTCGGATAGTCCAGTTTGTGTTCGACGTGAAAGGCTGAGCTGTGGCTGCCCCGATGCTCGAAACGAAAACCGAATACGACGAACTCCTGTCAGTCGTCGGTCGTCGTCTGCAGCCGAATGCTATTCGCAAGCTCACCCTGTTGTTGGGGACCAAGGAAGTAATCTCGCTTGCAGCGGGCGCGCCGAGTTTTGAAACGTTCCCTCTTGAAGAGTTGGCGGAAATTTCCGCGCGTGTGATCCGCGAGCGCGGACGCTTCGCGCTGCAGTACGGCCCCACACGAGGACAAAGCCCGCTGGTCGAAGCCGTCGCCGGCATCCTTCGCTCGCGCGGAATCGAGGGATGCAAGCCGTCCGAGATCGTGATGACCACCGGCTCGCAGCAAGGCCTCGATCTCATCTCGCGAGTGTTGCTCGATTCGGGCGACGTGGCGCTGGTCGAGCTTCCAAGTTACATCGGGGGAATCATCGCGCTGCACAACGCGCAAGCTGATATGGTGGGCGTGCGGCAAGACGACGGCGGTCTGGTGATAAGCGACCTGCGAGAGAAGCTCGATCGCGTGCAATCGGAAGGGCGCCGCGTCAAATGCATTTACACGATCCCGAATTTTCAAAACCCCTCGGGCGTGACGCTTGCAGCCGAACGCCGCAAGCAACTGGTCGAGATTGCCGACGAGCGGGATTTCCTGATCATCGAGGACGACGCTTACTTTGATCTTCAGTTCACCGAAGAGGCATCTCGGCTCGTGCCGCTCGCCGCGTTGCGACCCGATCGCGTGGTGTACCTGGGAACGTTCTCGAAGGTGCTCGCACCGGGCCTGCGCACAGCCTGGCTGCGCGCTCCGGAAAAGATCGCCGCGAAAGTCGAACTGGCGAAAGAAGGCGCAGATCTCTCTTCAAGCGTCCTCGACCAGGCGATAGTCATCGAAGCGATTCGCGCAGGATTGATCGAGCGGCGTCTACCTCAGCTTCGGAAATTCTATGAGGTCCGTTGCCGCGCGATGCTTGAGGGGCTCGAGCGGTTCGCTCCAGCCGGTTCTCGCTGGACCAAACCACTCGGCGGGTTTTTCATTTTGATGGAGCTTGACGGGGATGCCGACGCGACTCGAATGCTTCCCGAAGCGATTGAGAGAGGAGTCGCCTACGTGCCGGGCCAACCTTTCTTTGTCGACGGAAGCGGAGCAAACACCTTGCGGCTTGCCTACTCGAAGGAGTCGCCCGAAGCTATCGCCGATGGCGTCGAGCGAATGTGTCGGGTGTTTAGCGAGTTCTGAGTAGTTCTGAGTTCAACCTTCAGGTTGCTGATCGGGCGCCGGGAGGAGCTGAAGCTTGAACTCAAAACGCAAGCTAAAGCTTGAACTCCGAACGTAGTTTATCACTCAGTCAATGTCGCGCAATCTAATTGACGAATTTCCTTCAATTTGGATTCCAGCACCAAATCCCCCTTTTCCTTACAGCCTGCGGTGCCCGGTTGATTACCCTCGCGTACACAACAATAATCCGTCGAGATTGATGACCGCACCGATGCTGGTATGCTAATTGAGTCAGTAAGACTGCCCCACGATTAAACCGAAATCATAATCGAGCTGAGTTAGCTCTGTCGCTGCCCCTTTTTCCCCCATCCATTCGGACTGAGATCCCCCTTGATAGTTCCGAATGAGCGCCGCCGCGCTGGTTAATCCAAGCGCGGCGGCGTTGCTGCATTGTGGGTCATTTCTTTACGGCTCTTGTTTGATTGTCTGAAGACTTGGTGGCGGTCGCTACAACTAAACCTTTGTTCGTAGCCAGCACCAAAGTGTCGCGAACAAAAATCGGATCCGCCACGATCTCGAAATCTTTATCAAGCTGGTAGAGGTTCACGCGGCGGCCATCCGAGTTGAGGAACACAGCTACATAATCGCCGCGAAGAGGGGCTACTAAACTCGCGTCGCCTTGCACCACAGGAGACGAGGCGAGGCGGTTCTCGAGTCGTCGTTTCCAGATGCGGTTGCCGTTTGCGGGTGAGAGTGCATACACAAAATTGTCGAATGAGGCCACAAGCAGCCGATCCCCGACCAGCACCGGTGAGGCTTCAATCGCAGCTCCGGTTCGCGATTTCCATCGGAGCTTGCCCGTTAGGATATCGACCGAGTGAACATAGCCGTCGCCTGATCCAAAGTAGAGTGCCCGTTCGTCCGCAGCCGGCCGCCCGATAATTTTCCCGCCAGTTTGGTATTTCCAGATTATTTGTCCACGTTCGGCATCGACTGCTCGCAACGCTCCGTCATCGCTTCCGAAATAAACTGCGTGAGACGCGACGAGTGTTCGGCCGTGGACTACGTCCTGTGTCTCGACCTTCCAGATAACTTCTCCGTTTTCCGAAGCAAGCGCGTAGAACGATCCATCCGCGCTCCCGCCGTAGATCCGATTCGCCGCAAGCTCAAGAGGCGCGACGAAAGGCCGCGAGTAATCTTTCACCCAAACTGTCAGGCCGGTCGCTTTATCAACTGCACGCAGCGAGCCTCCGACTTCCGATCCGTCATCGGCCGTCTTGCGCGTCGCGATGTAAACTGAGTTGTCTCCAACTGTGACCGGCGACGTGATGATTCCACCGGGTTCGCTCGTCCAAAGCAAAGTCCCGGTCTCACGATCCAGACAAATGACCCGCCCGCCCTCAAGCGGCAAATAGATTCGCGCGCCGTCGAGGGAGGGAGATTGCATGGAGGCGCTGTCGGTGAGATATTGCCACGCGCGCTTGAACGGGAGAGCAAGGTGTGAAGTAGAAGTCGCCGCAGCTTCGACTGTTTCCTGTGCGTGAGCGCCGCCACGGCCCTGACGCGGCTCAGCTTGTCTCTCTTTCTTGCTCTGAACGCGGGCCTGCGGATCGGACATGGCAGTGGGCGGAAGCAACAAGAAAACAAGAGCGAGCAAGAACGCTTTAACAAAATACCGGCTGGAGCTCTTCCTCATCTGTCAAGGATTGTATCTTTGCGGGGAATGAAGGGCCAAGCCGAGTGTTGAAGAGACGTGAGCGAACAATAGCGACCGGTACGCCGAGTATCGCCAGCTATCACTGGATCAACCAGCTAGGTTGTCGACCTGAGTCTGGCTCCGGGAGCCGATTTCGCAGCTAGCCTGATAGATGAAACGTCTTTAACTTGAATGCCCAGGGAGGGAGTTTCGACGGCTCTAGCCAGCGCCTCAATCATCTCATCGCGCGTCACCAGTCCGAGGCGCCGCGCCGTCTCGCGAGTCGGAGGAAGTCGTTCAAGCAACCTATACATCGGGATCAGCGTGTAAGGCCAGCGGTGTCCGGGACCCAGCACGTACCACGGCCGCAGGATGGTGGCGTTGAGCCCGCTATCGCGAATCATTTCTTCGCCCTCCGCGCGAACTGACTGATAAGCCTTCATCACCGGAGCGGGCTGGGCAACGCTAACATAGATGAAGTGTTGCACTCCCGCTTTCACAGCCGCCGCCACCGAAGCCCGAACAGATGCGAGGTCGATCGAACGGAACTGTGCAGCCTTTGACGGCGACGGGTGCGGCACGCCGACAAGTTGGACGAAAGTGTCCGACGGACGCACTTGATCTGCAAACGTTGACTCGTCCAACGCGTTGCCGATCACAGCTTCACATCCCGCGGCGAGCTTTTGTTCCGAACCCGGTCTGACCAACGCCCTGACGCGATGTCCCTCTTCGAGCAAGCGAGGAATCAAACCTCTTCCGATGTATCCGGTCCCACCGGTAATAAAAACGCTTCTTGGAGGCATGATCAACTGATTCAGGTTCAGTCGTCCTTTCGCGATCACAGCCGCTGCCGATAGAGCGCGCGATCCGCTATTTCAGCCATCGCCCGGACGTTTAGTGATCCTCCAAGGAACTGGTTGATGCGTTGGGCGTTGGAGGCGGGGTCCTTCATCGCTTCGTTATAGCTGACGTAAATCGTGTCTACGTTCGGCTGGGCGGCGAGCCACGACTCCACCTGTGCGAGATGCTTCTCAAACATTGCTCCCATTTTTTCATCTGGCACGTTGTCAGTTGGTTCTCCGCGGCGAATCAGCATTTGGCGTTGGGACTTGAGAATCTCTTGCATGGCTCGCCGCATGAAGATGACCTTGTAGCTGTAGGTTTGCGGCAGGTGCTTGAGCAACGCCGAAATGAGCTTTACGACGCGACCCTTTGCTTCTTCAAGCCAGGCCTTGTCCGTCTCGAGCTGCTTGACACGTTCCAGCTCGTAATACCCTGCTGGATTGTCCTCGTCGGCGCCGCGGATGTTATCCGTCAACGGCTCAAGGCCTCCGGCAGCCAGCATCTGCATCATCATTGAAGTTCCCGATCGCGGAAGCCCGGATACGATTATTATCGATTGGTCTATCATAAGAGAAATCTTCGCGATGACTGTTTCGTTAGCAAATAAAACCATCGTGGGAGCGGATCGCTTTCGATTCGAAGAAGGTCTTCAACAACGAAGCCTTCTTCAATCGCCGCGAGAAAAGCGGCCCGCGTTGCCTCGCGCCATTCTGTTCCCAACTTCGGCTCACGTTCTTTAAGCGCGTTGATCTCGTGTGGGATTTCGATCGTGCATCGACCCGCCGAAAGGTTGCCGCTGAAGTCGCCCAGCATCGGGCGCGTTCCCTCACCGTAAATCAGCGCTGATTGAATGATGGCAGCCGCGTCAGAGGAATCCGAGACGATCTTTGCAGCGCGGTGCGACGGGTCGAGGGAGACTCGCTGCCTTACGCGCGGGCTGTTCAACAGCCATCTCACCCAAAGCCTGTCCGTTGCGAAGCCCTGGTGCAACGGACTCGACGTAGCCTCACCATAGAAGTTCACGAGGTAACGCGTAGAGATCACTCCGAGTTTCGCGAAGTTGAAATGCGCGTTTAAACTCTGCAACGGATCGAACGTCCAGGTTATCTCGTCAAGTCCTTTTTCAAGCGCGCGCTCACGCTGCGCGAGCTTCAAATAGAAT
>DATFWM010000330.1:0-2322 GCA_035259295.1 Blastocatellia bacterium
GCGCCGCCGATCCGCGTAGACATCATGCAGGAGATTAGCCGCGAATAAACCCGCCAACAGCGCGGTCGCTGCGCCGATAAGCGTAAACAAAGTCAGGGTCAGCACAAAATCATGCACCTTGCGGCTGAATTGGCTATAGCGCTCAGTGATGAACACTCCCGGTTCGAGTCGAAAAGCTTCGCGGAGGCTGTCGACGAGGGAGGGCACGTCGGTCGATGTTCGAGCAACTACAAGTGCATCCGTCAATGTCGTACGGCCGAAGATTGCTTCGCTTGTATGCAGCGTGACGAAGGCGCCGCTTGACACAAAGCTTGAACTCTGCGTGAGCGCCGGTGCTTCGACAGTCCGAGGCGGCGCATCGCGCAGCTCAAGCTTCTCGATGATACCGACTACGGTCAATTCCAGATCTTCGCCGTCTGCCTTGCGGACAGGAAAAGTGTTGTCAAGGTCAACACCAAGCGCTCTGGCAGATGCCTCATCAAGTACGGCGACGGCACCGTCGTCAGGGCGCAAAAATCGGCCTCGGGTCAGCGAAAAACTACTCACCTGACCTTCCGCGACCGGATCAATTCCGAAGATGTAGACGTTTAGGAATCCGTTGCCGGAAACTACATTGCGGAACAATGATTGGCGCGCAACGATCGTACTGTCACCAGCAGCAGAACTAAGCTGATCGGGCTCGATCAATGGTTCATAAACTGGCAGCGTAAGCGGTGGCAAGTTGCCGCTGCGTGGCGTCTCGAACAGCGCGCGATTGAAACGACTCCGTATTTGCACGATTTCTGGACGATCAGTTCGCTCAGCTTGCGTCAGAGCGTACCGGCCGCCTTCGATCACCATGAGCGAACCTGCGACGAGTGCGCTGGCAGCGGCTATGACGAGGCCTGCAACGACCGCCTCGAAACCGCGCCGGCCTAACCCGCCGAATATAATCTTGCCCCAAATCATGCTTGATCTCCAATCAGGTCGGCTGGAGATCGACACAGTGGCCACAGCAGAACCGGTAACGCGGCCAATCCTCCAACTACGACTGATACAGCCGCCGCCAGGCCAATGGATGCAAGGGAGGAACCCAGTGCGGGGGTCAGCGCAACCGATGCGATCGTCGCGAATACAATTCCGCCGGTAAGCAGCAAGCAGAGTTGGAGACCGTAGTAGCTTACGATTTGCCCCGGCGAGAACCCGATGGCCTGCAGCACTCCGAGCTCGCGCCACCGCATTACGACGGTTTGCACCTGCAGGCCGGCGGTCCCCACCGCGATGAGTGCAATCAGGAGACCGATGAAGAACGATGCGCCCGCGCCAACCTTGCTCTGTTCCTGAAATGCAGCCTGGAAGTTGTTACGCTCTGGCAACCTGAGGCAAAACGATCCTTGCGGTGATCCGTCGCAGTCTTCTGCGAGTGGCCGCTCCTTCAAGAGTGATCTCACAGCCATTTCGACGGCGGGAACGTCGTCGATCGTGTTCGCTCTTATGACGAGTTGATCTCGTGAGGGCAGTTGGGCGGGCGGGCCAGCGCGCGCCTCGAGTTCCGAGCGAACGGATGTGAGAAAATTGCGGACGACATCAGCACTCAACACCACCGGCAAGGTCGTGCTGACTTTTTCCGTGACGTCGGGGCGATGGACAGTGAGCACCTCCTGCCCTTGTAATTCCAGTTGCCAGAATGGATCGAAGCGACCCTGATCCGGACCCGCAACGTCAAACGTGCCGATCAACTGCACTCCCTCGAAACGGCGGACAATTGGGGGGGTGACGCGGGTATACCTGAGCTCGATGTTCGCCTGGGCTCCTGGACGCACCCCGACATAGTCGGTCACGCTCGAAGGAACCAAAGTCTCTTGCGAAGCTGGCGCTCGCACCGTTCCCGATGCTGGAATGAGCGGAATGCCGAGAACCGATTGCGGCGCTTGCGGATTGAGGCGATGAAAATTGACGTAGTAATCGCGCTCTAGGTCGAACGACCGATCAACACCAATCACGCTTGTCCGCGCCCCGAGGTACTCCCGCTGTCGATCGTTTTGAAATACCACAAACGAGATATCGCCGCCGAGGGCGAGATCGACCCCGTTATAAGGCGCTTCGACGGAATTGACCCCACTGATCGCCCGTGCGGCAGTTACGAGCGCGTCGATATCGCCGTCGGGAACGCCGGAAATTTCGGCGATGAAGCTGGCAGCACCCCCTTTTTCATACTCGGCACGAACCTCGGCCTGTCGGAGACTGATCTGATAGGCGAAGACCGCAACGGCGAGGATGGCCAACGCCAGCCCCGCCATGGCGAAAATCGATCTTACCCACGCGCGATTTAGGTCGACGATG
>DATFWM010000331.1:0-7079 GCA_035259295.1 Blastocatellia bacterium
AACCCCGCCGCAACAAAAGGTTCGCGCCTCGGCGTCTTCGCGTCGTCGTTTAATCCACCCACGATCGCACACATCGAACTGATCCGCCGCGCCGCTGAGGCTTTTTCGCTAGACGAGGTCCTCGCGCTTGCGAGTAAGGCCAACGCCGATAAGCTTGATTACGAATGCTCGCTCGAAGACAGGCTAGCGATGGTGATGCTCGCGTTTGCCGACGAACCTCTAGTATCGATTGGCTTGTCGTCTCACGCATTTTACGTTGATATGGTCGAGGCTCTAGGTCCCGTGTACGAGCCGACAACCGACGTTCACTTCATCGTCGGCTTCGATACTTTCGAGCGCGTGCTTGACTTCGACGATCGATACACCGAGCGATACCACCTGCACTTCACGAGCCGCCGCCAGGCGCTCGACTATTTATTTGCGAGAAGCATTTTCATTGTGGCAAGTCGAGCTGGAGCGGGGCTGAGCAGCGTCAAGCTGTTGCTCGAACGCGAACCAGCAGTACCGCCCGAAAAGGTCTTATATCTGGATTTTCCCGGCGACCTCGGCGACGTGTCGGCGACTGACGTGCGCGAGCGACGCCGCGGAGGCCTCGCGACCAACGGGCTTGTGCCGGCGGCAGTCCAGCGGTATATAGAAGTGCACGAGCTTTACGTGACATAGCCGCAAAACTTCGTAGATTGGACACAGGACTCAAGGTGTACTTCAAACAATTCTATCTCGGTTGTCTCGCTCACGCTTCATATTTGATCGGGTCTGACGGCGAAGCCGCGGTCGTAGACCCTCAACGCGACGTCGATCAATATGTCGCCGAAGCCGAAGCGCAAGGTTTGAAGATCAGGTACGTCATCGAGACGCACCTACACGCCGACTTTGTAAGTGGGCATCGCGAACTGGCCGAGCGCGCTTGTGCGAAAATCGTTTTCGGCAAGAAGGCTGGCGCGACCTTCCCTCATCGCGCGGCAACGGACGGCGAGGAGATCGAAATTGGGAAAGTAATCCTGCGCATACTCGAAACGCCCGGCCATACGCCGGAAAGTATCTCTATCCTGGTCATCGATCGTGAGGTTTCTCATCGCCCGCAGAAAGTGCTTACCGGAGACTCGCTGTTTATCGGCGACGTTGGTCGGCCTGACCTAGTAGGATCGAAGGGCTACACTGCCGAACAGATGGCTGGCATGCTCTACGATAGCTTGCACGGTAAACTGTTGAAGCTTGACGACCAAGTCCAGGTCTATCCCGCTCACGGCGCGGGCTCACTGTGCGGTCGCAACATGTCTAAGGAAACGTCTTCGACTATCGGCGAGCAAAGGCGTTTCAACTACGCGCTGCAACCGATGACTCGAGAAGAATTCATTCGAATGATGACCAGTGACCTTCCCGAAGCACCGGCTTACTTCTCGCGCGATGCGGAGATCAATCGCACGGGCGCAGCGGCTCTAGAAGAACTGCCGCGACCGGCCGAGCTTTCGCCTGAAGAAGTCGATCGCTTCTTGCGGGAAGATTGTTTGATTCTGGACGTGCGAGCGTCGGCACCTTATGGCAATGGTCACATTCACGGCGCGATAAACATCGGACTCGGAGGACAGTTCGCTTCGTGGGCGGGCACGCTGATTCCACTTGAAACGCGGATAGTGATTGTCGCCGATGACCGTGGCGAGGTCGATCAAGCAGTAACTAGACTCGCGCGAGTCGGGATCGAAAACGTAAAAGGCTTTCTGGGGGGCGGTATGTACGTTTGGGACCGGGCGGGCTTTCCGGCCGCGACGACGCCGCAGATGCCGGTCGATGAGCTGCGCCATCAGATCGAGGAGAACCGCAACCTGCAGATTGTCGATGTTCGTCGTTCGGGCGAGTACAACAACTGCCACGTGCCGCGAGCGACCAACGTGACTCTGGCGCATCTCAAAGAGCAAGCCTCCATTTTGAACTCCAAGCTGCCGGTTGCGGTCATCTGCGCGAGCGGCTACCGATCGAGCGCCGCGACGAGCATACTCGAGCGGTGCGGGTTCTCACAGGTTTTCAACGTCGTCGGCGGCACCAACGGCTGGATAAATGCGGGCTACCCGGTTGAAAGACCGAATGAAGGCGCGAAATGAGTTCACAACTCAACGCTTGCGCCCGGTTCGCACAGCCTGCGTTCGCGCGCCCCTCAGCTTGTCAAGCGCGCGTAGCGTTTCTTGCCAATCTTCCTTGTGTCTCTTGGTCGCGATTGGCGCATCCAGATTTCCATAGAACGCCAGAATGTTGTGGCGAAGTTCCGGCGACGCGCTCTCGAAATTCTTGCTCGCAAGTTGTCTGACCAACTTCGAATACGTTTCGTCGGCAAGCTTATACTCGCCTGCGTGCGTTGGTTGTCCTGTGTCGAAGTCTTTGTTTTGCAAGTTCAGCTTGCCTGGTCGCGCCTGGGCTAGCATAGCACGATAGCGGCTGAGCGTTGCGTTAAAGCTCTCAATGAACATTCGCTCGGCTTCCGGTGTGGGAGTTTTGAAGGCGAGCGTCGAGAAGGGGCCTACTTTCGGAACGATCCTCACGAACAAGGCCATCGCCTTGTCGCCCACTCCTGGCTTCTCATACTGCCTGCCCCATTCCTTCTGGTAGTCAGCGGACGATAGACCATAGAGAAACTTCTCGCGAGTGATGCCAGGATTTGCTTTTTCGATCTCGTCCTTCTTCGTTTCCCACGCCACTCTGGTCATACGCGGAATTATTGTGCCAACAGCCCGACGAAACGTGGCTACTGCCAAGTCAAAATTCACGAAGATGTCTCTGATCTCGATGTCATAGGTCCTCTTGAACGCGCGTTCGAGCACAGGCTTTGATACTTTGAACCCGATGAAATCGTGATAGTCCTCAGAAGCATAGCGCCCCCGCGCAACCTGCATGACGTCGAAACCGAACTCGGTCTTGAGGTGCGCCGCTGGATCTTCGACATACGTCACTCTATCTCCATACTTGGCGCGCAGCTTTGGGAAGAGGACCGGAACCGCCCGGTTAACCGCAATCACGTGGCCGTCATTGTCCGCAGCGTAGTGCGCCAGCGCGCCCAGCGCGAATGCGTACTCGTTAACGTCCTGAGCTTCAGCGAGCAGGGCTTCGATGAAGTCGCCGCTTCGAACGTAATGCACCAGATCAGTGAAATATTTGCTACCAAACGGATAGTAGCCCATGTCTTGAATGATGGCGCCGCCGTAACCGTAGGCCTGGGCCTCGCGCAGTTGCTCGGCTGTCGCATGCGGGAATCGCTCCAGCAGGATCGGCTTGATCGAATCCTTCCACGCCGCATCGATTATCGCTTCGTGAGTAAGCACCGAGTAGCCTAGCGAGAGATGTGCGATAGAAAGGATTATGGTCGTCAGTACGGCCAATCGCGAAAGTCTTCGAACGATTGTCTTGTTCATGTGAGCACCTATTGGTTGTACTGTTAATGGGCGGACTGAGTCGCGCTCGTATCGAAAGAGAACAGAAACACTCTGCAACGCAGTCCGTTCCACATCAGAGCAAACCAGATACCCTATTGCGCGAGTCCGTCAGATCAAAAATGGAACAAAGCGCATCATTTTATAGTCGACCAAAGAGCACTTAGTGTTCTTTGGGTCTTTGTGGTTGAGTCTCTTTTGTGTTTGAGTTTCGAGGGATGAAAAGTTGAGTCTAAACACAAAGACTCTAACGGCCTACCTAATGCGATATAGATCACTTGTGCCAACCGGAACGCCTAACAACTTGAGATAAAAGAATAGCTGGTATTTGTGATTGATGAAATGCTCCAGGTTTCCGAGTAGGATCGTCATCAGCGCCTCGCCGTCCGGCACAAAGACGGTCGGAATGATTCTCACGAGATCGTCATCCTTGAGACGAGCGAAGCCTTCTCTGATACAGCCCGCGTACACCTGGATTCGCTCACGGGCTTCTTCGAGTGTGCAACAATGGTTGACGGGGAGATCTCGCAGCTTCAAGAAGTGAGATAGCGGTTCCGGGTTAACCGCGTACAGCGATGCGCAGAAGCCCGCCAGACACTCGAGCAGATGCCCCAGCACTTCGCACAAACGCAATGACTCGGGCAACGGCCGCCACTCAATCTTATCCGGAGGAACCAGATCGAGCAGACGCCCTGCTCGATCTACTTGCTCTTCGATCTTCGAAAGGACGAGCGACGGAAGATTGCTTGATTCGCTCACGAGCTTGGGACCCGAGCGTAGCACAGACTTCAGTCTGTAGTTCTCCAGCCCCTGACAGACTGAAGTCTGCGCTACCCGTTTCATGCGTCGAGGTACATCTGAAACTCGAGCGGGTGCGGGCGCATGCGAACAGGATCCACTTCATTCCTTCGCTTGTAGGTTATCCATCGTTCGATCATCGCCTCGCTAAAAACATCGCCCTTGAGCAAGAAATCATGGTCCGCTTCGAGCGCATCGAGCGCGCGATCCAACGAACCCGGCAGAGTGGGCACATCCTTCAGCTCGTCCTCAGAGAGATCGTAGATGTCCTTGTCCAGCGGTTCGCCAGGATCAATCTTGTTCTGAATCCCGTCCAGTCCTGCCATCATCATCGCCGCAAAAGCGAGATACGGATTACACGACGGGTCGGGGAAGCGCACCTCGAGGCGTTTGGCAGACGCCGACGGCGAGTACATCGGTATGCGAATCGCCGCCGAGCGATTGCGCCGCGAATAGGCGAGGTTAACCGGCGCCTCGTACCCGGGAACCAGCCGCTTGTAGCTGTTGGTGGTCGGTGCCGCAAGCGCCGCGATCGCCGCCGCGTGCTTCAGCACGCCGCCTGCATACTGCAGCGCGAGCTCCGACACGCCGGCGTACTTGTCGCCGGCAAACAGCGCGCGCTCGCCTTTCCACAAACTTTGGTGGCAATGCATGCCGCTGCCGTTATCTCCAAACATCGGCTTGGGCATGAAGGTCGCCGCCTTGCCGTAATAAAATGCCGTATTCTTGACTACATACTTGAAAAGCATCACATTGTCGGCTGTCCCAAGCAGCGTCGAAAATCGGAAGTCGATCTCGCCTTGTCCCCCGGTCGCCACTTCGTGATGATGCATTTCCGGCTCGATGCCCACCGACTGCAAGTTCTGCACGATGTCCGAGCGCAAGTCGTGCAGCGAGTCAACCGGCGGGCAAGGCACATAACCTTCCTTATGCCGAATGCGATAGCCCAGGTTCTCTTCCGTGCGTCCTGAGTTCCAAATGCCCTCGCCGCAATCGAAGTGATAGCCGGCGCTGTTCACCTCATTGTGATAGCGAATTTGATCGAAGATGAAGAACTCTGCTTCGGGGCCGAAGTAGCAGTTGTCGGCGATGCCGGTCGACCTGAGATAGCTCTCGGCTCGCTGAGCCACGGCGCGGGGATCCATCTCGTAGCCTTCCCTGGTGATCGGATCGACCGCGTTGGCGAACAGACACAGCGTCGGTTCTTCAAAGAACGGATCGACCCAGAACCGGCTCGGATCGGGCATCAACAGCATGTCCGATTCGTTGATAGAAGCCCATCCGCGCAGACTCGACGCATCGAAGCCGACGCCCGACTCAAACGTGTCCTCGTTGAATTGGCTTATCGGCACGGTCACGTGATGCCAACCCCCTGGCAAGTCCGTGAACCTGAGATCGACGAATTTCACCTGTTCGTCAACGGCAAACTGCATAACTCGTTTCGGCATTGTCTCGAATTCCTCCTGTCATCGCTCGGTTAGTTTTATCTTGACTGGAACTTCAACGCGGGCCGCGTGAGCGTCGTCGGTCTCGATGATCAAGTTTCCCTGGTACTCCGCCGCTTTCAACGGCGTGGTTCGATCGACCGTGATCTTTATCATATAATTGCTGCCCTCGACCATCACGGCTTGCTCCAGCTTTAGAAAGGGCAGAGTCGAAGCGACCTTCTTGATGTGGAACAGGCCTACCTGTTTTCTAATGCCGAGTCTTTTCGTCGGGCTGCCTTGAACAGACAACGGCACTTCGCCGAAGTCAATCTGCTGAGGCGTTGCGACTAGATTCTCGGACGGCACGGTAACCGACAATTGCACTGGTATCTCTCGCGCGGCGCCGTCGGCAGGCTCGACAATGATGGGGACAGTGCGCGAGCTGGAATCTTTGGCCGGCTCGATCGGTATGTCCAGCCAGTAACCTTCACCCCCCGACTCGCGCCGGAGCTTCCAGGACTGGGGCGCGCCGCCTGCAAGCTTCAAGCTTCCCGCGTCGGGCGCCGTCGGTCTTATCCTGATGGAGATGTCCAGGCGTTCGCCGGGCTCGAGAGTGATCTTCGGCCGCGCAGTCGGCCAGATCTGGAAAGCTCCGTTCGTCTCGCCGCTCTTCACATTTGCAGTCGGAATGCGTTTGACGTAATCCGGTACTGGCTTGATATTGGCGCCGACGGTGACCGACACCACAGGATGCCGCGGGTCGTTCGTCTGAAGCGAATAGCCTCGCTTGATGGGGCCGAGCAGATACTCGGTGTGAAGTCTTATGATGATTGCACCGGCCTGACCAGGCTGGATGACTTTATCGAAGTAAAAGTCTTTAGGCGCGCATCAGCTTGGCGCTGCTCGCAACCCGGCGGCGGTCGCGGTGTAGCTCTCGGTTGTGCGCCATGCCGCAGTTGTGAGGGCGTTGCGTGACGATCGTTGAGTAGCCGAAAGATCAGACTTCTCGGAAAGCGAGAGGGGTTTGGTCCCCACATTGCGCACGACGAAGGCCGCTTCGAGTTCTTCTCCGGCGAAGACCTCGCCGTAGTTTCGCTCCGTCTTGTCCATTACGATCTCCGGGCCGTTCACGCGCGTACCCGCTTGCTCGCCCGCGGCGTAAGCGATTTGAAGAGTCGCCGATAACGACAGTCCCAGAAGTGCTGCTGACAACAGCCGGAGACTCCGAAATGGTGAGGTTGAATTGTTCCGGTTCAGCGTCACGATGAGGTCAGAATATATCGGATCGAATAAACGCTTGTACAGCCCGATGGAGCCGTTCGACTAGTCTCTTGCACGTAGTCTGGAGATGTTGAGCGCTTTTCCGCTGCGCTCGTCGATCTCAACCACTGCGCCGCACAACTCTGGATCTTCGGTCGCGGGGTGATAACGGCTT
>DATFWM010000332.1:0-4515 GCA_035259295.1 Blastocatellia bacterium
GTTGGCCGGACTCCATCAGCGCCTTTAGGTTGACCATCTTGGGTGTTTGACTCTGTCGGCTGACTTTTCTCACGCTCCTGCTTGCAGCTCGGACAGCCGCCGACCTTGTTGTCTTGCTCTTGCTCATAACTCCACCTCCACAAATCAATACATCGGCTCGTTAAGCTAACCGACAGGTTCTACGGTTTGAATTGGTCAAACTTCACTTCGTATCTCACGCGCCCGCCTGGCATCTGCTTGTGAGGGAGGTCGTCCAGCACGACGGTCAGTTTTTTAGTCTCCACTTTACACGGATCCTTGAACCTGAGCTCGATCAAGACCGGGTCCGCTGTATAGATCGCGTTTACATCCGGGTTCTCAGGCCGGTGACCGGACCTCAATAGACTTTGCGACTGCGTGCTGGCTCCGATTTTGAAGTCAGCGTCTCCTTTTGTACTGACTATAACCGTACCCGCCGTCTTTCGGTCGCTTTGTTGAAAGATCCTCATCTCGACTCTTGCGTTGACATCTTTCCCTTTTGTGTCTTTACAAGACGCTGGAAGTCCTTGAACGTCGAGGTGGTCGGTGCAGGAAATGCTGAGAACAGAGACTGTGAGCAACGCGAGTGAAAGAAGAATTGGTTTGGTCTTCATATCAGATTCTCCTGTGTGACGGTAAAGCCGCCGGAGCAAGCATCATGGTCGGACTCGAGAATGTGCTTGGTTCTACGAAGCGACCACGCCCGCTGAACTGTTTACGGGAACGCGATCCCCGATGCCGTCAGCCCCAACGCGTTGTCTACGGTTCTTATCGCCTGCGCTGCAATCGTCATTGTTGGGTTTACAGCAACCGCGCCTGGAATGACCGAGCCATCCACAATGAACAGGCCGGGATAAAATGGATCTGCTGCTCCGGGTGGTTTGTTGCCGTCGAAGACTCTTCCGAAATCATCCACGACACCGTCGGCAACAGTCGGGGCAATGGGACAGCCCCCAAGCGGATGAGTGATTACCAGCTTGTGATCTCCGAACTTGTCCCACAGCGGGTAACTGACGTATTGCGCCTGCGGACCCATCTCCGCAGCCAGCGCCCGCAGCACTCTTTCGATCTGCCCGAACACAGGATTCTTCCAAATGGGCTTGTCCGCCGGCCAGTTCAAATCAAGGTCGTCCCCATTCATCGTGAACTTGCCGCTTGCATCGTCGACCCCCATGCAGTTGAAAAAGAAAATATCCGAAAGCATCTCGGCCTCGGTCTGAAAATTAGCAGGGTCGGCGGTATTCGGAAACAGGTTTCTTATCCTGTCCAACAGGCTCAGCAGATCATCGAACGGCCAGAGGCCTTTCACTTGATTGGCGAATGCTTGCGGATTGAGAGTCTCGAGCGCGCCTTTGACAAAAGGCGCAAGCATCGCTGGTATCCCTGAATCTTCTACCGTAATCCAAGTTCCGGTGAACTGCGAAGGCATCGTGGGATCTTCAAACTTTACGCCGATGTGACACGTATTGATCGGCCCTCGCGTGGTCCAGACCGGAGGATTCGTGTTAACGACAAACCCGGAGAAGTCTCCGTTGGTCGAAAAGTGCGAGCCGCGCGACTCGCTAAGTTTCAGCAAACCATGATTGTGCGATCTCAACAGGATCTCATTCGTGCCTAAAACACCAGCGGCAACGAAAACCATCGGCGCGGTGGCGGTTTGGTCTTTGTCATCGTTGCGGCCGTCCTCGTACGTAACCTCATAACCGGTGGCAATGCGCTTTATGGTTTTGACCTTTGCCTGAGGCGCAAGAGTGACTCCTGAATTAGGATCGGTTACATAACCTCCATACCTCTGGCCCTGGTACTTGTGACCTGCGAACAACGTCTTGTTAAGTGTATGGCGCGCCGCCGGCAAACAGCCGAGAATGCAGCGCCCCTGACGTTCGCAATGAGTATGCGCACCGGCAGCATCGCCAACGGGCTTGGGCGGCTTAGGATCATTCGGCGGAACGAATGGAGGTACAGATGGGTCTTCATCGTATTCGAGAACAGAAAGGTCCAGAGGCGCCCACTCGTTGAGAACGGTGAAGTTCACGCCAAGGTCCGCCTTCAATTTTGGAAGCGCCTTTCTTGATGCATCCCTAAGCGCGCGGCTTCGGTCAAGGTAAAGGTAGTCGGAGGCATCGTCGAGCTTGTCGACGTTCCTACCGGGCAAAGGAATCTTCGTCACGATCTTGTTGAACTTCCCGCGATACTTCTCCATAAAAAGCTGCGCTCGGTCCAAGTCCGCCGCGGTAAGGGTAAGTCCTATCCCGTTCAGAACTTCGGGCTTCGGTCGAATATTCACGTTCGAATAAATCAGAGAGCCGCCGCCCACGCCGTTCGCAGTCAGGATGTCAACCTGGTCAAACCTTGTGTACTGATACAGCCCGTCTTTGTTGCCATCCCGACGCAGCGCCGCGAGCAAATCCGCTAGACCACGGTCGTGGTCCGGGCGCGGCCAATACTGCACCTTCTCAGGAGGGCTCTGGCTAGCCGCATAGTTTGGCACTGAAGGCGGGGGCGGGGAAGGTGGCTTACCGAGATGTTCAGGTGTTATCCACCACGTGCCACGCTCCAGTACCAATATGTTCTTTTTGCCGGCAGCATGGAGCGCTGCGGTGGCGATGGTTCCTCCAAAACCTGTTCCAATGACGATCGCATCATACGGCATGAGTAGGTTCCTCCTTTAGCGGTGAGTCAGCCGACGGTTTCTCAGCAAGCGTGCCAGACTTTTCGAAATTGATCCTTGCTGATTGTGTAAAGCCAACGAATAGAGAAGCACGATTTATTTGGAAAGTTCATCGTGTCTCCTAGAGGATCCCGAAACGACGACAGGCTACAACAATTACGCCTCGAGTGCAAACAGGAAAATTAATTACAAAGCAGTTCAACCAGACTTTCAACCGAGGCGCCTACCCACCAACTGACGAGACGTAACTCAAGCATCCGTCAAAACCATGGTTAAGCTTCGGTCAAAATGAATGAGCCGACTGCTCGAGGTCTCGGTTCGACAAGAAGTGGAATGCGAGAAAAAGTCAATGTCTGCTTCAACTTGGGAGCATTTTTGCTGACAGTCGAGCCAACGGTATGCGGCTTGACTAACTGTTTGCCGGTTCTTGCTCGGAGCTTGTGTGAGGTTAGAAGATGCTCTTACTAAAATCGCTTTTCTGCTCGAAAGGAAAGCTTACATTAGCGGTGATCGGCTTGCTCGCCTGGCAAGCCTCGCCGCTTTCAGCCATCGCTCAACTCGCGAAGGGTCAGCGGCGTACAGTGGCGCAGGTCGATGAACAGCCGCGAGGCCAGGTTGAATACGCGAGGCCGAAAATCGCTCCCGATCTGGAAGAGAGCATCGAACAAGTCGCGACGGGCGAGCAGCAGTCCGACAATAAACAGCGCGTGATCATCCAGCTCCGTAGCACGGGGGCCCTCGACGCCACGGAAGAGGTTCAGTCCGTGGACCAGAGGATGCGAGACGAGATGTTCGCCAGCGAAGCCCGCGCGAACGAGATGCGCGCCCCGGTTATGCGGGCGAAGATTGAGAGTTTGAACGGTAGATTCGCTAGATCCCTTAACCAAGTCGGCCTTGTGATCGCGGACCTGCCGATATCGAGCGTCCGAGAACTGGGAGACGATCCAGACGTTGCTTACATCAGCCCGGACCGAGCGGTCGAATCTTTCGGGCACATCGAGAATACAGTTGGGGCAAGCGACGCGCGCACTGGCGAAGCAACCAACCTGACGACCTGCAACGGCACGAACGTCGGCATCGCCGTGCTTGACAGCGGAGTCGATGACACTCATAACCTCACTAAGTCAACTTCCAGCCATCCTGGCCTGATTTATTCCAAGAGTTATACAGGCATCGCGGCAAATCGAGACTACTTCGGGCACGGTACTCACGTTGCTTCTATCCTTGCTGGCGATAGTTCATTCAAGAACGGCGCTTACACCGGCATCGCTTACGATTCAAAGCTCATCAGTCTCGCGGTGCTCGACAGTCAGGGCAGAGGCGTATCGAGCAACGTCGTCTCGGCGATTGACTGGTGCATCACCTACAAATCGACCTACAACATCCGCGTCATCAACATGAGCCTGGGCACGCCGCCCAAGGACACCTACACGGTCGATCCGCTGTGTCTAGCCGCGCGCCGCGCTCACAACGCAGGAATAGTGGTCGTCGCGGCAGCGGGCAACAACGGCAAAGATTCGCTAGGAAATAAGATTTACGGGGCCATTGACTCGCCAGGAATTGACCCGTCGGTCATGACCGTGGGCGCGACTAACAGCCTTGGAACCGATGTACGCTCGGACGACACGATCACAACTTACAGTTCTCGGGGTCCAACGCGCGGCTACACCACCGTAAACGGCGTCAAAAAGTATGACAACTTGATCAAGCCGGACATAGTTGCGCCGGGCAACAAGGTGATCGCCGCTTGCTCGCCAAGTTCTGTCGGGCAGCCTTATAGCCTGGTGACCCAGTACCCAACCCTCAAGTGCGGCACTGCGAGCTTT
>DATFWM010000333.1:0-2764 GCA_035259295.1 Blastocatellia bacterium
ACGATTCCGGGCTTCCAACCGCTCTTGGCGAGGAACGTTTTGGGATCGCGCAACTCAATGATCTCACGAAGTGCCGCACGCTTGTCAGAGGCGTTCCGATAATAGGCCTTGACGATCCTGTAGCCGACCCAATAGCCCAGGTCAGCAGGACGTTCGGGCGTGCCGGGGTGGTTGTAGAGCCAGGCCGATCCCACTGCAACTTTGTCCAGATCAGCCAGGAAGGCGGTTTCGAACTCCTTCTCGCGGCCCTTCACGGCAGGCGCCAGATATTCCGAGCTGACCGAACCGGAGATAAGTTCGCCGATGAACTCCGCGCCGCCTTCTACCAGCGATGCCTTGAGCACTTTGTCCTGCGGGTCCTCTTTGAAGAAATGCTCATGCTGCACATGGATATATTCGTGCGCGATCACATAGACGAACCGATCCTCGATGTTGGGGTTCAGTAAGTCGGCGGCGCATAGCGCCTCGAGCCCGACCATGACGCCATTCTTGTCTGCAGTGGCTACCGGCTTGCCCCGGCCCACGGCAAGCGTCACGGGCGGAAGGCTCGCCTCCGGATAAAGTTCTTTCAAGCGGCCGAGCGCCTTGGCGAGCCTGCGCTTCACCGCTGGAAGTATCCCCGCGCACTCCTTCGCGTTGACGTAGATCTGCGGCTGCTTCTCGATGGCCTGGGCAATCCGCTCGCCGGTGGTATTGCGCATCTTGGCAAACGCCAGCAGCCCGTCGGTTCCGCCGTCAAGATAAGCTTGGAGCTGCGCAGCACTTGGCTTTCCGCCGGTTGAATCGTAAAGAGCGTAGAAGCGCTCAACATCGCTCGTGCGGATTTCCGGACCCTGGCCGGCAGGTTCGGCGGCCGCGGTGAACAAAAGCAGGGCCGCGACGCCGAATGATCGGAGAAACTGATCCATGGCAGGTTGGATTCTTTGTCAGCCGCCAAGGACCTGTTTTAGTTTCGCGGCAAATCCCTTGGGCCGAAGCAGCCAACCTGTGTGGCCGCCGGGAAAAACGGCGGACTTGAGGCCAAGTTTTTCCGCCAGCGCTTCGGCGGCTTCGTACGGGGCGCTCCCAGCAGCGGATTGGCCAACTGCCGGAACGATCCGTGTCGAAGATTTGTGCAGTGCGGCGAGGTCGAGCCGGTAGCGGCGAACAGCCGGTGAATCGTTAGCAAAGAAAAACGAGAGATTGGCAGACGTCTGCGAGGTCGGTGGTGGCAATGCCACCTCGGGTTCTCGGTCGTTGTAATCAACGGCGGCGAGTTCGACAAACTTCTTGAAACCCGCTTCGGCTCCTTCGCGTCGAAACGCTTCCTCGGCTTCTTCCTGCAATCGCATCGCGCGATTCCTCTCCTTCTCCGGCAGCAGCTCGAATGCGGGCGGCTCGTGTGCGACGAGGACGGCGACTTGATCGGGGTGTCGCGCGACGAGGTCGAGGCCGATCAACGCACCGATACTGCTGCCAAAAACGAATGATCGCTCGTTTGTTAGGGCAGTGAACAAACGATGTGCGTCGTCACTGTGCGTCGCGAGGGTCAGACTCTCATCGGGAGCATCGATCTTACTCCGTGACATTCCTCGGCGGTCGTAAGTGATCACTGTGTAGCGATCAGCCAGTTCATCGCAAAGCGCATTGGCAGCATCGGCGTCACCGTGTCCGCTCTGCAAAATCAAAAGCGGTGGGCCTGATCCGCGCACTTGGTAGAAAAGAGTCGCCCCTTCCACGCGCAGCGAATTGTCCTTCGCCATAATTCAATTTCTTCGTTTACGAACTCGTTCGGGATTTACTCGCGGCTTCAATAATGGGACGCGGGTCGAATACAACTCTCAGAGATCGTATCTTCCCTTCTTCAACCTGATACCAACCACAGCCAAAGACGATCTTGCCAGACATGTTCAAATCATAAAGGAGGCAGACATCCTGCCCATCAACGAACATCTTTTTCACCTCGTATTTGAGACGAAGCCGCTCCATGTCTTTGAAGTACGCATCTGCGCCTTGCCGCGAACCCAAATACCAACGAATGAAATGTCGTCGCTGACGTATCGCCTCGCGGTCTGGAAGTCTTCTCGATTAATAGCCTCCAAACACGCCATCACCACTTGTTCGGCAGTCCTTTCTGAACTCATCTTGTCCTCCAATTAAGTTATCTCAGTTTCCCTGGCGAACCGCAATCGTATGCCCTTTGAGTAACAAGAGTTCATTAACTGCTTACGGCAAATCATTACTATCCCTAAGATGTCGAGCATTGTTCTTGTGGTTAGACCGCTGCGATAATGTGGTAAATTCGCCAGACAATAGGGCACTATTTTGTGCCATGGATACAAAGTGGAAACCAAGAGGGCTGGCGCGTTTGCTTTCATGCCGCTTCATTTGAACAGTCGATCAACCGGAAATCTTGATGCTCAGCCCGACGGCGCGCTCACTTTTGTGAAGCAACCCTTATGAGAAAAAGCCCAATGACTAAAGAAGAACGGTCGGCCCTCGAGACGCTGGATGAAATTGTTCGAAGCGATAAAGTGCGCACGCAGCTGCGGCCGATCATTGAGCGAATTCGTGCCGAACTCGCGCGAAGATCAGACGCTCTCATGACCTGGGAGCCGGTTCCGCTCGATACCTTCGGCGATCGATTGCCGCCATCGATTAAGTCAGGTTGGGTTTTCGTTTTGCGTGCCGGGACGGACACGGGTTTTGAGCGTCATCCCAACAGTCATCAACGCATGGTGACCCTCGCTGGAACAGGCGACATGAAAACAGACGCCAAAGGAAT
>DATFWM010000334.1:0-3367 GCA_035259295.1 Blastocatellia bacterium
CGCGCGGTCGAATAATGTTCGATACGCCCGTCCGCGAGGATGCGGTTGAGACCCTGTCCCACTTCCATTCCGATCCATAGATTTCCTCGCCTGTCCTGAATGATCGCCGAAACTGGGAGCGACATGTCAGGTCTCTCTTTCGGCAGTTCGAGGCGGCGCCACACGACTCTGCCGTCGCGCTCTTCAAACCAATATAGTCCATCGTCCGTCCCACACCACAGCTTTCCTTGCGCGTCCTCGAAAAGAACCACCATGCTGCGGGCGACGTTTTCTTCCGGCCAGTAGGCGACGAACATCGGCGCCGCCGTGGCGCCGAGTGAATCGGCATGGTTGCGGCGTCCCTTCGGATTGAAGCGCGCCAGACCATTTCCTGTCGCAACCCAAATCGCGCCGCTGCGCGTTTCGAGCAGATCATTGACGACGCGATGCGGTAACCCGTCATCAGTCGTGTAGTTGGTGAAGGTGTAGCCGTCAAAACGCGACAGCCCATCATTCGTGCAGAACCACAGAAAGCCGCGTGAATCAAGTTTGATCCGATTGGCCTGGTCGCGCAGCAGGCCGTCGGCAGTGGTGTAGGTTTTTACCGGCAAATGCTCAGCAGAGCCAATACTCTGAGCAGTCAGAATCAGGCTGAACAACCAGGCGATTCGAAGATTCCTTATGAACTTGCTCGCGCGCATACGAACTCCTCGGCGCAAGGTGAGGCGGGAAGAGATACTTACTCGACGCGCTCGATCTTCCGTCTCTCAGAAGATCTGTTCAAGCTTGCTCACTCTAATCCCGAAGTATTTTAGTGTCAATTCCAAAACGAGTAATTCCAAAACGAGTAATAGGCGCAATTACTAGCGACGTTGTTCGCAGTCGGTTCCATCGTTGAGAAGGTCCTCCGCGTTATGTTAGTTTTCAGTCTCAAAGTTAACCCGAGCAGACGGAGGACAGCCTGGATGTCGCAATCCATTGATTCGATTCTCAAGGAGACCAGAGTTTTTCAACCAGCCGAACAGTTCAGCGAACAAGCACACGTCAAAAGCCTTGATCAGTACGAACAGCTTTATCGCGAGGCCGAAACGGATCCCGAAAATTTTTGGGGACGCGTCGCCGGTGATCTGCACTGGTTTCGCAAGTGGGATAAGGTGCTCGAATGGAATTCACCCTGGGCGAAATGGTTTGTCGGCGGGCAGATTAATCTCTCTTACAATTGCCTCGATCGTCACGTCGCTACGTGGCGCAGAAACAAAACCGCTTTCATTTGGGAAGGCGAACCGGGCGAAGTACGGACACTCACCTTTCAACAGCTGCTCAACGAAGTGTCGAAGTTTGCAAATGTTTTGAAGTCGCTCGGCATCAACAAGGGCGATACTGTAGCGATTTACATGGGCATGGTTCCCGAGCTTGCAATCGCCATGCTCGCCTGCGCGCGAATCGGCGCGACTCACTCGGTTGTGTTTGGAGGGTTCTCGGCGAACGCGCTTGTGGATCGAATCAACGACGCGCAGTGTAAAGCGGTAATAACTCAGGATGCAGGTTATCGCCGTGGCGCGGAGATTGCGCTCAAAACAACTGTCGATGAAGCGCTGCCCGAGTGCCCTTCAGTCAAAACCGTTGTTGTTTACAAACGCACAGGTTCTGAAGGGAAAATGGAATGGGGCCGAGATCATTGGTGGCACGACTTGATGGCCGACGCTTCGGACGAGTGCGAAGCCGAGCCTCTCGACGCCGAGCATCCGCTCTACATCCTCTACACTTCGGGGAGCACCGGTAAACCCAAAGGCGTCGTGCACACGACCGGCGGCTATTCGGTCGGAACCTACATCACCACGAAGTGGGTTTTCGACTTGAAAGACGAAGACGTGTATTGGTGCACGGCAGACATAGGTTGGGTGACCGGACACAGCTACATCGTCTACGGCCCGCTTCAAAACGGCGCGACTGTTTTGATGTATGAAGGCGCGCCCAACCATCCCGAGCCTGATCGCTTCTGGCAGATGATCGAGCGGCACAAGGTGAACGTCTTCTACACCGCGCCGACCGCGATTCGAGCCTTCATGAAGTGGGGTGAGCGCTGGCCTCGACGTTACGAGATGAAGAGCTTGAGACTGCTTGGAACCGTTGGCGAGCCCATAAACCCGGAAGCGTGGATGTGGTATCGCGAGGTCATCGGCCGCGAACGCTGTCCGATCGTCGATACCTGGTGGCAGACCGAAACTGGGATGATTATGATCACACCCTTGCCGGGCGCAATCGCGACCAAGCCCGGCTCAGCGACGCGACCTTTTCCCGGAGTGATCGCCGACGTCGTGACTCGACAAGGCGAACCTGTTCCCCCAGGCTCGGGCGGCTATCTGGTGATCAAGCGCCCGTGGCCCGCCATGCTTCGGACGATTTTCAACGATCCTGATCGATACGTTCAACAATATTGGTCGGAGATTCCCGGAGCGTACTTCGCCGGCGACGGCGCGCGAAAGGATGAGAATGGCTACTTCTGGATCATGGGCCGCGTCGACGATGTGATCAACGTGTCAGGCCATAGGCTTTCGACGATGGAGGTGGAATCGGCTCTAGTGGCCCATCCCAAGGTAGCCGAAGCAGCGGTCGTAGCGAGACCCGATGAGATCAAGGGCCAGGCGATTGCCGCTTTTGTGACGCTCGAGCTCGGAAACGATCCTTCGGATAAATTGAAAGAAGAATTGCGACGATGGGTGTCGAAAGAAATAGGCGCACTCGCCAAGCCTGACGACATTCGTTTCAGCGATGCCCTGCCAAAGACTCGAAGCGGAAAGATTATGCGCCGGCTGCTTCGCGAGATCGCGACCAGCGGCGAAGTCCGCGGCGACGTGACGACGCTCGAGGATTTCTCCGTGCTTGCTAAACTAAAGGAAGAAGAAGAGTGAGAACAGTTCACCGCAGAGGCGCAGAGCACGCCGAGGTTGCGCAGAGAACGCTCTGCGAAGCCTCTGTGCTCTTTGCGTCTCTGCGGTGAACCGACCTCGCCGGCAAAACTCAGGTGATACCAGTCAACTTACTTCTGTTCGATCTCGACGGCACGCTTATCGACTCGAAGACCGATCTCACCAACTCGATTAACCTGATGCTCGTGGACCTTGGGCGTACGCCGCTTGACGAAGCCACAGTCGGTAGCTTCGTCGGCGATGGCGTTCGCGTCCTCGTCCGCCGCTCCCTCACTGCAACTGATCCTGATCAACAGCCACCGGATCAGGAGCTTCACACAAAAGGTGTCGCGTTGATGCACAGTCACTACTCCGGCGAGATGCTCAAGACCACTCGCCTCTATCCACAGGTCGCCGAGACTCTCGCGGCGTTCGGGAGCAAGCGCAAGGCTGTCGTCACGAGCAAGGAAGTTCGCTTT
>DATFWM010000335.1:0-4047 GCA_035259295.1 Blastocatellia bacterium
ATCTGATGAACAGGGAACGCTCAAAGCAAAACGCACAGCCATTCTGTCGGCCGGTGCGCTCGGGTCCACCGCCATTATGCTGCGCTCGCGCGAGCAGGGGCTCAGCTTGCCGAACACGGTAGGCAGTCGGTTCAGCGGCAATGGCGATTTCTTTGGGCTGGCTTACAACAGTGATTTGCGGACCGACGTGCTCGGGTGGGGTGCGTACCCTGACAGCGATCGCGCGCGCCGGATTCAACCCGGTCCGGGCCCGACGCTCTTTCCGGGACCAACCATTGTCGCGCGAATCCGATACAGAAAGGACAAGCCTTTCCAGAAGAGGATCACCGTTGAAGATCTCTCTTTCCCGCTGATGTACGTCGATGCGGCCCGAGCGGCGTTCGCGATCATGTTTGGTCGCGATACCGACGCTGATGATTTCTTTGATAACCTCGAAGAAACCGGCAGGCGGCTTCTCGACATCGGCGCATTCAATCCTGAATTGGAGAAAGGCGCGCTCAACTACACGATGCTGTATCTCGTGATGGGATACGATGACGCAGGTGGGCGGATTGAGCTGGATGCCAATACCGGGCAAACCGCAATTCGCTGGCCGGGCGCCGGCAACCAGGGCGTCTTCCAGCGTGAAAATGATTTACTGCTGGAGCAGGCTACGGCGCTGGGTGCGGATTTCATCCAGAATCCGATTTGGGGCTTTACGCCGGCGCGAACACTGTTCACCGCGCACCCACTCGGCGGGTGCCCAATGGGAGAAGACCACACAACGGGATTGGTAAACGACGCCGGGCAGGTCTTTGATGAGCACGGTAATCCACACGACGGTCTCTACATCGCCGACGGTTCTATCGTTCCCACCGCAATAGGAGTTAATCCCTTCTTGACGATCTCCGCTCTCAGCGAGCGTATAGCCGAGAGTGTGACAACAAAGTTAGGCGGCACGCCGGTGGTCGTAACAAGTCTTTAGACTAGCTGGTCCGCGAGAAACCGGTTTGAGCGCGGATGACATTAAGGATTGAGTGATACGCTTAAGGAGGAAAACGCAATGAACGGAGACGACAGACAAGGAAAACTCGGCTTAACTCTGCTGGATGTTCTCGGCGATAAGCTCGGAGGGAGGGTAGGCGTGAGGTTGCAGCATCAGGTTCTAAGCGACAACCAAGTCTTCAACAATCTCGACGCATCCAAGAAGATCAACATCACAAACCTGTTTGGCGCCCCGCAAGGTCTTTACCGTATGGAAGTCGACCCGCTGGCGTATCTTCCCACAAGTCAGTTCGTTAATCTGAAAGCGAGCGACGTTACCAACGTGGTAATCACATTCGCCATTAATCCGAACAAGGTGAAAAGCGTAGAGTTTCCCGAATATTCAACCTTGCCGGATGCAACAAAAACTCTACTTGAAAACAGCGATAACGTACTGTCGTTTGACGGCGTGAAAGGCGAGGAACTCTACAACGCGCTGGATGACATTCGGAGAGCAAATGTGCTGAATCTCACCCTGAAGTCCGCGTTAACTCCGCTTGGCAATGGGAAAACCGTCCTGCCGTTTCTTCAGACTATAAATGAAATTCGAGGCGACCGCTTCTTCGTCGTCGCGCCAAAGGAGCTCCGACAGGAAACTAAGAACGCTGCCGTCGCCGGGCTGTTTAACGATGCGCCGGATATTCTTCACACTCCGCCGCCGGGGTTCGAGCGCGCCGGAAGCTTCAAGACTCCCGACAAGTATGGCAATCTCCAGCTCACCTTCTTTTTGAATGGAGATGACTTGATGGTCGATATCGACATCGATCCCGCGTCAGGGTTGGAACATCTCTTCCAGGTAATCGAGCACGCAATTACCGGCATCCAAACGCACCCGTACGCGGTTCGCGATGTGTTGATCGAGTTTCAGGAAATCGACCCTGGATACCGCTTTGTAGTCTGAGAAGCTGACAGCGTCGCAAACCATACCTCCGACCGAACATGTCTAGCTCTCTATTTTCGTCCCACATTGGCGATCTATGCGCGCGCGCCTCATTGGCCCTAGGTTGAACAAACGACAGGCCCCAAAGTATATTCATACGCTGGGTCGAGCAAGCGTATGAGCAACAAGCTTCTGGTTATTGGACTCGATGGCGCTTCCTTCGACGTTCTCGATCTGTTGATCGAGAAAGCTTGTCTTCCTAACATTGCGAAACTGATTGCCGAAGGCACGCGCGGCGATCTCGAAACGACCTTTCCGCCGATCACCGCCGTCGCCTGGTCCTCGTTTGCGACGGGGAAGAATCCCGGCAAGCACGGGATTTTCGAGTTCGCCCGTCGCGATCACGGGTCGAGGCGCGAGCTGGCGGTCAACGCGTCGTTTCGCCGAGGGCGCGCAATCTGGGACCTGCTAGGCGACGCTGGCAACCGAGTAATCGTTCACAACTTCCCTTGCACGTATCCCCCGCAACCGCTCAACGGGTTGATGATCGCCGACTTCATGACGCCGCTTGGCCGCCGCGACTTCACCTACCCCGTAACATTACTCGCCGAGCTTGAGCGAGAGTTCGGACCTTATCGGCTGCATCTCTCTCAAACCTACGCCGAGGGCAACGTCGAAGCGGTACTCGACGAGTTGTTCGATGAGCTTGAATACAAAGCGAAAGTCGCCGAGTATCTGATGACCCGGTATGAATGGGCCGCGTTCTTTCAATACTTTTGGGGAACCGATCGCATTCAACATGAACTCTGGCACGTTATCGACGAGCGGCATCCGAGGCATAAGAAGAAAGAAGCCGATGCTTATCGTGAGCGAGTGTACGAGTACTTCAGCCGAGTTGATGAAGTCATAGGTCGGTTGATCGAACTGACAGGCGACGACTCGCTTGTACTGATCGCGTCCGATCACGGATTCGGGCCTGTTCACAAATACTGTTCTCTCAACATCTGGCTGCTCCAAGAAGGTTTTCTAAAACTCAAAAGCGATCTCATCACGCGCGCGAAGAGGCTGTTGTTCTCGCTCGGTGTCACACCTGAGCTCGCCTTCCGGTTAGCGAAAAAGATTCCAATCAAACGTCTTCGACCGGGACGCGGGCTAAGCTCTCGGCCGGGAGCATCAAGCTTGCTCGGCAAGTTTTTCTTGTCTTTCAATGACGTCGATTGGGGCCGTTCTGTCGCCTTTTCCAAGGGCAACTACGGTCAGATCTACGTAAACCTTCGGGGCCGCGAGCCCGACGGCGCGGTCCCGATGCATCAATATGAAACTGTGCGCGAGGAGATCATAGAGCGTCTTCGAGCGCTCGAAGACCCTCTGACGGGAGAACGCTGGGCTGGTAGAGTGTCTCGTCGCGAAGAGATTTACAACGGACCGTTGATTGAAGACGCGCCCGACATCGCTTTCTTGCCTACCGACATGCGTCAGTTGCCTCTTGGCAATGCGGACTTTACTTCAAACAAGTTTATGGTCGACGCGTTCGGGATCTCGGGCTGCCATCGAATGAATGGAGTGCTGATTGCGCGCGGGGCCGCGATCAAGCCGTCGTGTCGATTAGAAGCTGCGAGCATCTACGACGTCACGCCGACGCTGCTCTATCTGCTCGATCTGCCGATCCCTGACGATTTGGACGGACGCATCCTTTCGGAAGCGATCACGGAAGAACACCTCAATGCCTATCCGATGAGGACCGTCACCGCCTCGCGCAATCGTGGCGTGCGCGAAGTTGAATTCTCGCCGGAAGAAAACGCGGACGTGCTGGAAAGATTGAAGCAACTTGGTTACGTCGGCTGAATGCTGGGCGATTAGAAATGGATGCAGCGCAAATCCTCAAGGAAGCGATACGGATTCCCGGCGAGTCCTTTCTGCGAGTGTACCTTGATGGTATTCCCAAACTCGAATTCGAACCAGAGAAAGTCCGCCGCATTCTGGTGTTTGCCTATCACGGATTAGGCAACTTTATCATGTTCACTCCTGCGCTGCGGCTTCTGCGCGAACGTTATCCCGACGCGAGAATTGACCTACAAGCCGGAAACAACACCGGCTGCGATGAAGTGCTGGCGGGCGCCGGACTGTTCGACAATATTTATAAT
>DATFWM010000336.1:0-5175 GCA_035259295.1 Blastocatellia bacterium
CGTTTGCCGCGACCTTCTTGACCGCTTCCTTGGAAAGCTTGACGCGACACAAAGTCTCTTGCGAGACGAGTGCGCCAGGCGGCGGGCTCTGCATACTCACAAGGCCATCACCCGCAGCTTTCAGCTTCAACCCCTGCGACGCGCACAGCGCAACTGCTTCGCGAATTCCCTTGCCTATCAAGTCAGGCATAACGACGACGCCGTACCGCTTAGATGCGGCGTCTCGGCTCGCGGCTTCAGCCACGTCAAGCGCGGGCCGCGAATCAACCTGATTGTTTGCCCTCGGCGGTTGATTTTCGGCGATAAAGTCCGCCGTGTCATACACCTGGAAATCACCAGAGATCAGCGATTGCGGATCGTTCTCTGGCGGCACGCCTAGCGCGTGCAGCGCGTCCGCAACTACACGCGCGAACACCGGCGCCGCAACCGCGCCGCCAAGGTGCACACCAGCGGGTTCGTCTATAGAAACCACGCAGGCAACCTCCGGATTATCGACCGGCGCGAATCCCGCGAACGATGCGACGTAGCGAGTCTGTGAATACCTTCCGGTCTTCTCATCAATCTTCTGAGCCGTGCCGGTCTTACCCGCGGCGCGGTAGCCGCCCATGCGCGCAGCCTTGCCGGTACCCTGAACCACTACACCCTCGAGCATCGCCTTCAACGTGGCTGCTGTCGCCTCACTAACAACCTGGCGCCTTTCAATCTGCGGCGCTTCCAGCGGGTCGCCGGAAGGCGAGCTGATGCGATTGATCAAATGTGGTTTAACCCACTCTCCGCCGTTGGCGATGCAGGCGTAAGCCGCAACCGCTTGCACCGCGGTCACTCCGATCTCGTGACCCATTGGAATCGACCCGATTGTGGTCGGTCCCCACTCGCTGGCAGGCTGGAACAGACCTCGCGACTCTGCAGGGAGTTCCACCCCTGTGCGACGACCGAAGCCAAACTTCTCGATGTAACGCGCAAGTCTTTCATTTCCTAACTGCATTCCGATCTTGATCGCGGCGACGTTAGATGATTTTGCCAGGGCTTGCGCGGCAGTGAGCACACCATACGGATGATCGTGCACGATACGATCAGCGATTCGAATCTGACCGCCGCCGCAATCGATCAACGTGTTGGGCCGGATGAGGCGCTCCTCGAGCGCCGCCGAATACGTGACTAGCTTGAATACCGAGCCCGGCTCGAAGGCAACTTCAACCGCGCGATTACGCCGCTGGATTTCCGTGGAGTCCGAGACTTCGTTTGGATCAAAAGTCGGATAGTTGGCCAGCGCCAGTATTTCACCTGTAGCAGGACGCAGGACGACGATTGTGCCGCCGCGCGCGTGACTCGCGCGAACGGCTTCAGCCAGCGCTCTTTCAATGTGGCTCTGAATCATCAGGTCGACGGTGAGAGAGACGTTGGCGCCCGGTATAGGATCTTCGAATGAATGATCGTAGGATTTGTTCAAGGCATCGACGTCCAACAACAAGCGCCCGCCTTGTCCACGAATCAGTTTATCGTAGGAAAGCTCGATGCCGCCAACGCCCCGTTCGTCGATGTCGACGAAGCCCAAAACGTGAGAAGCTGTGGCGCCGGTGACGTAAAATCGCTTCATTTCATTTATGAAGCGGAGCCCTTGCATCCCGAGCTTTTCGATATCCGTAACCTCCTCGTCGGTTAGCTTGCGCTTGACGGCGACCAATGCCCGCCCCGAGGTTAAGCGTTCATATAGATCGTCACGATCGATGTCGAGGAGGTCCGCCAGCGTATCAGCCGTTGCGTTCGGGTCTGTGATCGCGGCGGGCGATGCGTAGAGCGACTTGACCGCCACCGAGCGCGCAAGCTCGCTGCCGTTTCGGTCGCATATTACGCCTCGTAGCGGAAGGAGATCGATTGCCGCTTGCTGTTGACGGCTCGCGCGAGCGAGCAACCAGTCGTGCTGCTTGACCTGCAGCCAGACGAGCTTTGCGCCAATCGCCATCATCCACACGATGATCACAAATTTGATTACCGAGAGCCGGCCGTCAGAGGCTTTGTTAGTCGTTGACATCGCGATTCAAGTAGTGACAGATTCGTTCGTCGCTACCTTTTATCTTTCCTGTTAGCGTTATCCTGAGCTTTCTTATCGGGCCGCTCGAGACCCATTTTCTGAGCTCGCTTCTCGATCTCGACTGGAGAGGAAGCGCGTGCGTACTCCAGCTCGAGCTGGCGTATCCGTTCTTCAAGCTCCATCGACTGCTGTCTCAGCTCTTCGGTTTTGTATCCTGTCGAAACCGCCTCGAAGTGCTGGCGCGCGCTGAGCACGAAGCCGAACGACAGAAGCGCCCCCGCGACTCCGATCGCTGCGAGCCAGCCTATGACCCGCGAGCTTACCGGTCGCGCAACAGGTCGATTCTGAATCTCTTTGTCTGGAAAGAAACGGTCTGTCATGGACATTACCTCTTGATTTCCGAACAACCTGCGGCACTTCGGGGGCTGGGAATATTTAAGTCTAAAGCCTCTCACAAACACGCAGAAGAGAGCTGCGCGAGCGAGGATTGCGCCCGATTTCTTCTGCGGTGGGGCGTACCGGCTTGCGAGTCAGAATAGTAACCCGACGCCTGGCGCCACAACGCTCGCATATGCCCTCGTCGCTTCCTCTTTGTTCCGGGCGGCTTGGCCATCTTTGGGGCTCGCAAAGGCATCGGCCAGACTCTCGCAAGAAGCTGCGCTTGACGATTCGATCCTCGAGCGAATGAAACGAGATAATCGCCAGCCGCCCTCCGTGAGCGAGCACCGAAATCGCATCCGGGATGAATCGCTCCAACGACTCGAGCTCGTCGTTGACCGCAATTCGCAGCGCCTGAAACGTACGCGTCGCCGGGTGAATCCGCCAACGGCCCGGAACGTTGAGGCCCCGCACTACTATGTCAGCAAGCTGCTTTGTTGTCGTTATTGGCTGGCGATCGCGCTCCTGAACTACTCGGCGAGCGATCTTCCGCGCGCCGCGCTCCTCTCCGTGTTCAAATATCAGATTTGCAAGCTCCTGCTCGCTAAGCTGATTCACCAAATCGGCCGCTGTCGGGCTGGAGGTCTGATCCATACGCATGTCGAGTGGCGCGTCGCAGGTAAAGCTGAACCCGCGCTCGCTGCGCTGAAGCTGCAACGACGAGACTCCCAGATCGGCCAGAACGCCACGCGCTTGGTTGACTCCCGCCTGCTCAAGAATCGTCGCTATCTCCCCGAAGTTCGCATGAACTAGTTGTACTCTTTCTTCAAAGAGCGCTAGTCGCTCGCGCGCAACAGCGAGCGCTTGTGGATCTCGGTCTATTCCAATAACCCGCGTCTGAACGGACGCGTCGAGTATTGCTCGCGCGTGACCGCCAACGCCGACGGTGCAGTCGACAAACAACCCGCCTTGCTGCGGTTGCAGCCACCGGATGACTTCTTCGAGTAAGACCGGTTCGTGCAGATCATCCATTAAATCCCCAATGCCGCTAGATTGGCGTTGTCTTCATCGGTGAAGGGCTGGCCGTCGATTCGCGCCTTGAACTTATCCAGCTCCCATACTTCAAGATATTGCAGATAGCCGAGCACCGCCACGTTTCCCAGCAGCGCGGCGCTCGATCGAAGGAAAGGGTGAATCAATATCCTTCCTTGCGAGTCCACCTCCGCGAGCTGCCCGTAATAGTTTGTTCGATCCAAAAATTTTCTGACCGAAGCGTCGCTCGTGCCCCTGGATTGAAGCTTCTCTTCGATCTTCATCCACTCTTCCATAGGGTACAACCGCGCGCACTCGCCTGTGAGACTGGTGACATAGAACTCGGAGTCGTAATGTTCATCAATAAAGCGTCGGTAAGGCGCGGGAAGCTTGATGCGCCCCTTGTCGTCCATCCTGACCGTGTAATGTCCTCTCAGCATCTGACAGGCTCAAGTCCGAGCTACCGTGATCCCAAGCGATCCACTTCGTTCCACTTTATTCCACTCCGTCGCCGTATCGTACGTCAGGCGGGAATCAGTGTCAAGTGTGAAATTCTCTCGCTTGACCAACACTCCAACCGTTCGTATTATGTTCCGTGCTCTTCACGGCGTCAGAACAGCATCACACCTCATAACAGGAGACTCCAGATGGCAGAACAGGAACACGGCGCGATTGTGTGGCATAACGGCAAGCTAATCCCGTGGCAGGAAGCAACCATTCACGTGATGTCTCACGTAGTGAACTATGGTTCGTCCGTCTTCGAAGGCATACGTTGCTACGACACGCGTCGCGGGTCGGCGATCTTCAGACTCGATTCGCACATCGAGCGGCTGTTCAACTCTGCGCACATCTATCGAATCGAGATCCCTTTCAGTTACGACCAAATCGTCGAAGCTTGCAAATCGCTGGTCGTCGCCAACGAATATAAGGAGTGTTACCTGCGTCCCATCATCATTCGCGGATACGGCACATTCGGCGTCGATCCTTTCCCGTGCCCGATCCAGACCTACATCTGCGCCTGGCAATGGGGCAAGTACCTAGGCCCGGAAGCGCTCGAGCAGGGCGTCGACGTGTGCGTCTCGAGCTGGACTCGAATCGCCCCAAACACCCTGCCGTCGATGGCCAAGGCTGGCGCCAATTACATGAACTCGCAGCTCATAAAGATGGAAGCCAAGATAAACGGCTATGTTGAAGGGATCGCGCTCGACCCAGAAGGTTACATCAGCGAGGGTTCGGGCGAGAACATCTTTCTGGTGAAGAATGGCACGGTTATGACTCCGCCGCTTTACTCGACGATCTTACCCGGGATCACGCGAGATACAGTCATCAAGCTGTGCGAGCGGGCCGGAATTCCGGTACTTGAGCGCGCAATTCCACGTGAGATGCTTTACATAGCCGATGAGGTGTTTTTCACCGGCACGGCCGCGGAGATCACTCCGATTCGCTCGGTGGACAAGGTTCAGGTCGGGGTCGGTCATCGAGGCCCGATCACTGCCGAGATTCAGAGGCAGTTCTTCGACATCATCACCGGTGACACTGATGACGCTTTTGGATGGCTGACGACAGTTGAAGCGCCGATGGCGGCGGCTCAACACGAGCCACAGTTGGTCTAAGCACTTATCCCCATGTTTCTTGTCGCTGATGGAGCCGCACTGGATGCTGTATAATCGAGCCGAGGCCGTTAGGACCACATATGAGCACTGAAATCGCTAAAGATACTTTGGTTGAGCGGA
>DATFWM010000337.1:0-6786 GCA_035259295.1 Blastocatellia bacterium
GATCTTGTGGTTGTGAGCGCGAATAAGCTCTTCGACAGAAAGTTTGTCGGCCCCCAGCGCTTTCATCTCTGTTATGTAACTGGAGGTGATCTTGTGGTTATGCATGCGAATAAGCTGGTCGACGGTCGCGGTGTCATAGCCCGACGTTCTCATTTCTTTGATGAAGTCCCTGTTGACATCGCGTATGGTCAGCCTCAGCAACTGTTCCGGCAATAAATTGTCGTAACCCATTGCCCTGAGAGACGCGAGATAATCGGGATTCGCCGCGAACTGATAATCCCCGAGGCCTCGCCCCTCCTTCATCATGCCGTCGAACACAATCGTTCCCGCGTCCCTCTTGATTTCGAAGTGTACCGGCGTTACCGCCGAGCTTGCCCTTGCAGCAGTAAGTTCCTTCACGTCTTCCAGATCGAAGCTAAAAGACCAATCGAAGATCGAGTCAATCCTTCCCGGAATGCCCTTTAGAGAAATCCTGAACCTGTCGTTTTCAAACTCGCCCATCCATCCGCCCTTGAACTTGTCCTGGGCGTTGGACGTTGCCGAGAACAAAGCCGTTGACAGTATCGCAACCAAGATCGCGGTTCTTTTCATTGAATGATCTCCTTATTAGTTGACCTGCGAAAGCGCTCCTCGCCAGGTAGCACAGAGAGTCTGCCGCGCTCGACAGTCAGTGACATGACCGCCCAAAAGGTTTCGCCGCAAAATCAATCTGACCGATTGAAGCATTTCAAATTGATTTATTGACGCTTCGCTCCCATCGATTCAACTCGCCAAACGCCGCATGTATCGCGAGTTAACAGCGGGAACGCTCTCGGCACCTGGCTTGTATATCCAGCCTGCGAAACACAATTCTCGCCGCGGTTTTGCCGCGCGCAAGTGGTGGTTTACAAAAGGAGGAAGTCGCGATATGAAAGATCCAAGAGTATGTCGCGGTGTTATCTGGGAGACTAGAAGCTGAAGGGGCCCGGCCCCTTAGAAACACAGGTCAGCCGAGTTCAATCAACCACGGTCGACATTGTTATCGGTTCGCGCGACCCGGTATTGACTTGACATTTCTGAACACTACTTCCGCGTGAGACAGTCGTTCCGCCTGTCTCACCAATCTTCTTGCCTGCAAGTTGAAGCCTGACCGTTGTAGAGCTTTCCTCGCTGTCGTAGTATCTTCCGTAACGTTTCATGATTGATATTCACACTCACATCTTGTCCGAGGTAGACGACGGAGCGCGCAGTCTCGACGAATCGATCGAGATGTGCCGCGCGTCGGCCGCCGACGGAGTCAGAGTGATGGTGGCAACGCCTCACGCCTCTGATGGCATACACCACACGCATGCCCCCGATTTTTTGCTGCAGAAAGTCGACGAGCTAAACAAGCTGCTGAATGGCGATCCGAAGATAATGCTCGGCTGCGAGCTTCGGTTCACGCACGAACTCGTCAAACAGATTTGCGAGACTCGCGACGCGCCGGCCATCGCCGGCGGACCTTACACGCTCGTCGAGTTTCCTCATGCGGTTGTTCCGGCAGGAAGCGAACGCCTGCTGTTCGAGCTTATGAGCAATCGCGTCACGCCGATCATCGCGCATCCCGAGCGCAACTTTATGCTGATGTCGGAGCCCGAGCGATTCTACGAGATGGTCTCGGCGGGAGTGCTTGGCCAGATGGACACCGGCTCGATCATGGGCCAGTTTGGAAAGAAGGTCCAACAAGCCGCGCGAGTGATGCTCGAGAGCGGATTGATACATTTCATCGCAAGCGACTGCCACAACATGCGCAACCGTCTGCCGGGAATGTCGGCTGCGGTCGCTGCGACTGCGGAGATAGTGGGTGAGGAATATGCCCGCGCGATTGCCGAAGCCAATCCTTTGGCGGTCGTAGAGGGAGAGCCCATCTCAAGCCGCCCGGATCCTACGGTACCGCCGAAGAAAAAGAGATGGTCGCTGTTTGGACGAAAATGAAGCGGACGCGCCTCAGATTATCTCAAAGTCAAATTTCAAATTTGAGATGATTTGAGATTTGAGATCCTCCAAAAACCTCCAGAACAATCGTAAGAATCGCTCATTGGTTACTAAGCTCAACCAACTGCTCCAGCTTGTTGAACGCTTTCCCGCTGTCGATCGATTCACCGGCGAGCGACACTCCTTCTTTCAAATCATTCACTCTGCTCGCCGCAACAAAAGCAGCCGCCGCGTTCAACAACACGATGTCACGCCGCGGTCCGGGCACTCCGCGCAACACTTCAAGAATAATCTTGCTGTTCTGCCGCGCGTCGCCGCCTTGAATCTCTTCAAGCGGTGCTCGCGCCAGACCGAAGTCTTCGGGGGCGACGAAGTAGGTCGCCAGCTCGCCGTCTTTCAATTCTGTGACTTTCGTCTCGGCGGTGATTGTGATCTCGTCGAGTCCGTCGCTGCCGTGCACCACGAGCGCTCGCGTGGCGCCAAGCTCGCCCAGGACGCTAGCCAGTAGCTCGGTCAGATGCGCAGCGTAGACTCCGGCTACTTGAGTGTTGGCGCCGGCGGGATTCGTCAGCGGCCCTAGCATGTTGAAGATGGTTCGAATCCCCATTTGGCGACGAGCCAGCGCTACGTACTTCATCGCGTCGTGAAGCAACGGCGCGTGCAGAAAACCAATGCCAACCTTGTCGACGCACTCGGCGATTCGATCGGGCGGAAGCTCGATCTTCACGCCGAGCGCTTCCATCACGTCGGCGCTGCCACACTGGCTCGACACTGAGCGATTGCCGTGCTTGGCGACTCGGACGGCGGCCCCCGCGACTACGAACGCGGTTGCGGTTGAAACATTGAAGCTTCCGCTGACGTCGCCCCCTGTTCCGCAAGTATCGATGAGCGCCTCGCGTCCGGTGCCGCCAAGCTCAGCGCCCACGGTCGAGCGGGCGCGGACGCGCGAGGCTTTGCGACGCATCACTCGCGCGAAACCGGTAAGCTCAGCTACGGTTTCACCTTTCATTCGAAGCGCGGTCAGCAGCGAAGCGATCTGCGCATCGGTGCACTGCCCGGTCATTATTTGTTCGAGCACCGACTCGGCTTCTTCGACCGAAAGGTCCGCCCGGTCGATGACTTTCTTGATTGCCTCGGTGATGGTCATCGTGCTCAACCGTAACACGACGTGGCGCAGGATGTTAAACCGTCCAGGTCCCCTTGCTGGAGAATCGACGGCGCTCTCAGATCGTTCTTTTTCAGACCGCGCGGCGCGTCGCGGCGTCAAATGAACTGTGATGGGGTGAAATGAAAGAAGCGCATTATGGTCGAACAAAGAGAACTGTTTTCGATGCAGCCGATCGCGATCAGAAGGCCGTCGCCAAGCAGGAGCGTAGCTTATTTCGCGGAAGCGATTAGAGTAACGTTGCTCTTGAGGTTCAGCCTGGCTGCGATCTTTTTCTGGTTTGGGATGTTGAAGCTTGCAGGAGTCAGCCCGGTCGTCAGCCTGCTGCGCAACTCAGTTCCGTTTCTGGCGGGATCACCCTATATCGAGCTGCTTGGTTTAGCCGAGATCATGATAGCGATCGGGCTGGTGATCGACCGGCTTGCCAATCAAGCCGCGACATTGATGATCCTTCATCTGTTTTGCACTCTGAGCGTTGCGATAATCGCGCCGACTGTTGTTTTCGCCCCTGCGTTTCCGGTGCTGACAATGGATGGAGAGTTCTTGGCGAAGAACATCGTCTTGATTACCGCCGGTCTGGTCGTCATCTCTCGCGATCGTTGAGTGCCAAAAGATTACGCGGATTGAATCGTGAGATCGTAACTGCACACAGTGATCTTATCGCCGGGCCCGACGATCGTGCTTTCACCGGTCTGTATTTCCTTTTCATCGTTCACAACAATAGCGTTGGCGCCTTTGCAAGTAATTGTGTACTGGCCGCCGTTCTTTGAAAGAGTCGCGTGCTGCCGGCTTACTTCAAGGTCGCCCTCGAGCCGCAAGTCGACTGCAACGTGACGCGAGCCTCGTCCGATGGTGATCTCGTCCTTGAAAAACTCGCGCACATCAGGCGGTGCGGTGTCGGCGCCTGGAACTCGGCGGTAAACTCGCACCGAGAAGTTTGGGACCAGCGGCGCGAGCGGTTTTCGCTGGCGGACGATGGTTGCTTCGTCGTCGATCCTGTCAGAAACAGTAACAAGTCCGTCCGCGCGCTCGGCTCGCTTGCGAGGCTTCACCATAGTCTTTTGCGCTTCGGTGTCCCACACGTGCTGAACGCGGAAGCGCCCCGCCTCGAGAGCTGGGTCAACGCGAAGCTCGACGGTCAGCGTGCGCGTTTGAAACTCATTCTCGCCAGCCAACTCCTTCGCGCGCTGCGACAAGACGTGATGAAGACCACGTTCCAAACCTTCGCGCTTCTCGCCTTGCCACTCGGCGTCATCACCGGGGCTCAGGAAAACTACGTACTCGCGAGGCACATAAGTTGGGCCACCCGGGGGCGTGAACATCTCGCGCTGCATGCAAGTTTCTATCTCGCGGGCGACGGCCACTAGGAAGTCATCCCACTTGGAGCGCGGTCGAGGCTCGCCCTGCTCGTCGAAGTCTTCCTCGCCGTCGATCCACTTTCTTAGACTCTCAAACCATCCTGACATTTGTTTCCTCCTGCACGAATCAACCACGGCGACACTGGGTCACGGCGCTTCTCTTCTTTAAGAAGAGCCCGTGGTCCCCGTGTGCCCCGTGGTTCTACGATCAATCCAATCTCACAAACCTACCATCGACCCATCCGCTGTCGGGTGCGTTTTCCGGAGCGTCGCCTGCCCACTCCAACACTTTTACCCTCATCCAGCCTCCACGTTCTTCGACGACGCGAACGCGCGTGTCTTTGGGCACAGCGGCCAGGACCGCGCCAAAAGGGTCACTGCGGAGGTTGACGTTCAGCGCCCCGGCGATTCGACCTTCTTTGGCTTGCGAGAAGAAAGGCAGTCCGGCTTTCTGATCCGCGAAGTGATAGTAGGTCGAAGCAGCCAGCCCAATGAGCGCAACGACAAGAAAGATTATGAACACGCGGCGCAACCACTCCGAGCTTATCAACTGACGCATTCGATCAAACAATCCTCGCTCAGCGCGAAAAGCTTGTATTGTTGTTCTCTGACGGAGGACCGCTGCGTTATCCTCTTCGCGTGTGATCGTTTGAACAGCTGAGTTCGAATTGTATTCCGGCGAGCCGAAGGCGCGAGTCTTTTCTTCACGTCTGCTCCATTGCGCCTCTGCTCCCGCGCTCTGGTGCGCGCTCGCCGTGTCGGCGTGGGTCGGAAGCTCGACTACAATCTTCGCTTTGTGCGCACTGGAGATTTCGCGAGGCGGGTTCGCCAATACTTGAAAGTTCGGCCGCGGGGCAGCTCGCTCGACGGTGCTTTCAGCGCTCAACCGAGGGCGCACAATCGTGGCCTCGTCATCAAGCTCGTTGGCGGCCGCGCCAACCAATCGCACCCGAGCGAAGTCGCCCCAGAACTCGTCCACCGTTTGATAACGATCTGCAACCCGAGATGCGGTCGCCTTCGAAAACACGGCAACCATAGGGCCGGACCAGGTCTCGCTTGCAAGCTCGAACGGAAGCTCGGTTATCGGTTCGCGTGCGAACTGGCGCGGCGCCCGACCGGTCAATGCGGTGTAAATACTCTTCGCCATCGAGTAGACGTCGGCCGACGGTGTGAGCTTTTCATTCAGCTCTCCCGCCCTGACGTCAGGGTGATGCTCGGGAGGAGCGTAGACGTTTGTTCCTACCCGGGTTATCTCGCAAGCATCGTCCAGTGACATTTTGGCGACGCCGAAGTCTGCAATTTTTATTACCTGCTGATCAGCCGATAGCAACAAGTTGTTAGGCTTGATGTCGCGATGGATCACCTGCTGGCTATGCGCGTAAGCGAGCGCCTCGGCGACTTGCTCGAAATAGAACAACACAGCCTCGAGAGCGAGCGGTTGCTTGCGGCACAACGACCATAAGTCGCCGCCGGGCATATACTCGATCACCAGATAATGAAACGGCACGCCTTCAAGATCGGCGGCGGTCCCGTGCCCCAGCCTTTGGATGATGTGGGTATGTCGAACGCGGTCGAGCGCCATCGCTTCGTTCTGAAAGTTCTCAACCAGAGTCTGTTCAAGCTCAGGATCGGGCGTCCCCTGCAGCGAGGTGTTCAGCGATTTGATTATGACCGGTTCGCCTTTGTTCAGTTGATCGTAGGCGAGAAATATTTCGGCGTAACTTCCCCGCCCCAGGCAGCGCTCCACCAGGTAACGATCATCGACCAGGCTGCTTTCGAGTCTGAGCTCCGGCACGTCTCACATCGAAGATTCCCGTATGGGCGGCGGCCCTCGGTGGCCGCCCCTCCTCGCAAGAGCACTCGCTCGCCAAGAGGGGCGGCCACCGAGGGCCGCCCATACAGGGCTATCCTCTATCTTCGATCCTCCTTACCATTTGTAATTCCATCCTTGCGACGTTCCTCGGCGTATCGAGAGAGCGCCGCTGCTGCTTTTGCCTTCTCGCCCATAGTTTCATACGCTGCCGCCTGCTGGACGTATGCATCGCGCATCGAGGGCTGCCGGGCGATTGCCTCGTCAAAGCTCTTCACGGCGCCCGCGTATTCGCCTTGCTCCAGCAGTGAACGCCCGAGCCAATACGACGACACCGCGTTTGACGGGTCCCTCTTGGAAAGCGATTCGAACTCGACTGCAGCGGCCCGGTAGTCACCTCTCTCGAAAGCGTCGCGTCCGCGTTGCAGTGAATCGGCAGCCGCGCCGGGATTCGAACCAGGGGCTTTTTTCTTGATAAACTCCGGCGCGCGCAAGCCTGC
>DATFWM010000338.1:0-3603 GCA_035259295.1 Blastocatellia bacterium
GTCAAACCCGGCGGGCGCGTCCGCATGCTCTGCGTCCTGCACAAGTCGCAAGGTGTACGTCGAGAAATCACCGGCCTCTTCGACTTCCACAAGCAGAACATTCGCCTTGCCCCCGGGCGGCGACGAAGGTGGTGAGGTGAAGGGAGGTGACCCGATACCGCCCATCGTCACTTTGGTGACTTTGATGTTGCGGATCCGCTCACCACCTTCGATGCGCACGTTCTCGGTTTTCAGCGCGCCGGCTTTCAGATCGTGTATGAAGTAAACCAGCAGCTTCCGCTGGCGGTCCGCGTAAGCATCGGAGGGATTGTCGATCACCTCGAGGAAGTCGATGCCATTTAAGAGGCCTTGATCCTTCAGGGCGTTACGGCGACGTTCATCACAGCAGAAGTAGATCATTGCGCTATACCTCCGCGTGTGAACTGCGCCCGCTGTTGTTCCTGCGTGCGCCGGATTGTGTACTGAATAGATACTCTCATCGTCGAATCTTCGGTTTCCACCTGGACTTCGTCTACCTGAATCAGATCGCCGAGCCATTGTTGCAGCGACCCCTGCACCAGGAACTGCGTGGCAGCCGCGAGCTCGTCGCTGTTGGGCGCAAAGACCAGTTGCATCAGCCCGCTGCCGAAGGTCGGGCGATTGACTCGCTCGCCGGGCGCCGTGAAAAGCACCTGCTCGATCAGATCGCGAATGTGCCCGTCGTTATCAACATCGGCGGTGTGACCGCGATCATCGAAATGAAATGGAAGGTCCAGATTCATACCTCACATCCCTGTGGCTCGCGTTTGAGTCATCACGATTAGCAGCGGGGTTCCGGTGGGAACGCACAACGCCTGGCTGTCGAGCAGCAGCAGCGGCTGACCGTTAGAGGTAACGCGAGTAGCGGCAGTTACAAACTGCGCTGTCACGCATGGCCCGTTGGCTGCCGGTGGTGGCGGAAGCGCGCAGCCGGCAACGACGTAAGGCGACGTGATCGTCACCGTGGGCTGTCCGCTGACCGTCACGCGCGGATTCGCCACCGTCGGCTGAGCCTGCCCGGCGTGCGAGCACAACACCGTGGCGCCAAGATGAAGCAGAAATCCGGGCATACGCCTCCTCCTTGCTCGATCAAACAACCACGAGCGCTCCGTTATTTATCGTGACCGACGGACCGGCCATGATGATGCTTGCGCCCTTGCCGTTCTGAATGTAAATGCCCGTATCGTTGACGATAATCGTTGCCCCGGTCGTACTCTTGAGCATGATCCCGCCCGTCGGACCGGGCAGATCGCTGATGACGATGCTGTTCTGCAACGCGGTTTGCAGAAGTATGTTGGGACTCGCGGGATTTCCAGCCAGCGCGAGCGCTGGCACTTCGGCTGCCGACCCAAACCAGCACCCACTCCAGATTGGGTAATCGGGGCTACCTTGCTCGAATTCAACCCAGACCCCCGAGCCTATCTGAGGAATCATGTATGAGCCCATCTGCTTTCCTGTGATTTGGAAGCAAGGCATCGCCCAGCTCGATGGGATCAGTCCGCCGATATCCGGCACTTGCACTTGCAAGCGGCCAATCTGCAGCGGGTCAACGTTGTTGAGAACCGTCCCGCGATATTTTCCGTAATGCCTCTCGCCGTTGCTGTTCATGCTGGAACCCTCGGAGTAATCGAAACCAGACCATTCCTGGTCAGCTCGAAGCTCTGTTTCATTTCGCCGCGCTTGATTGTGGTAGTCGTGCTCTTGACGAAGTACAGCCCGTCGAACGCCGTGCCGGCGCCTCGCACCCCGACAAGCTGTCGAGCTTTCAACAACCGGCCATACCGAACCACATCAAGCGTGCCGTTTCCCGTAACCGCGTCCGCCGACTGCGACGCAACCGCTAACCCAACTCCGATCGCGGCCATCGGAGAGAGCTTCGCCGTCTCCTTGAGCACGGTGATGTTTGTGATCGGAGCCGGGATCGCTCCCAACGGCGGCTGCAGCGGATTCAGCTTCGGAATCGGAATCGGTATCGGAATCTTGGTCAGCGAATTCTGAATGAAAACGATCGGAAGCACCGTGTCTGCGCCGTTGTAATTGAAGCTGAGAGACTCGACGTTTGTGTGCGCGTCCATGTCGAAGTTGAGCGCAGGTTGAGGCACGCCCACTTTTATCTCGGGTCCCCAGTAGGCGACGTTAGTTCCAGGGACTGGACCCGGATCGATGTAAAAAACATAACCTACGCTTGCGGCCAGTCCCTGAATGTACGCCAGGTCGTTGCCTTCCTGAACCGGAATGCGCTCGACTGGAATCGGGAGATCGGGAAACAGGCTTGGGATCACGAGCGGGATCATTCCGAACATCGCGTACTTGGCGATGATCAAAGCCACACGAGCTTCGGGCGGCATCGCCGGATAAGGAATTCCGCTGAAGTCCATCTTGGCCATCAACTCGGTAAGATCCTTACCGCTGATAGTGAGCGTCGATTCGCCGGGCTTGCTGCTCGGTGTCACCTGCTGGTTGGTCATCACGCCGTCCATAAGCACGTTCGGAGTTCCGTTGATCGTTGCGATGATGATTACGCGCAGCAGGGGCGTGTTTGCTCCTGCGATTAAGAACAACGTGTGCAGCGGCGAGCGATTATTGAGCGTGAAGCTGAGCTGAAAGCCGCTTGCGCCGCCGGCCGCAGTCGTCACCTGTACGCTGGTGAGCGCTTCGATGACAGGTTTGGGAACCGGGATCGGGACCACCGGTCCCACCATCAATGTGAGATATAGTCCCTTAAGCATTTGGCGTCCCAGGTATGCCCTCGGGCAACGTGATTCTCAGTCGCCGCCCGACAACCTCAGTCAGTTCGTCCGGACGAATTGCGCCGTTGGCATCGCATATTCGCCAGAACTGCTCCGGATCGCCGAGGAACGCGGCGGCAATGTTATCCAAGCGCTCGCCTTCGGTGACCGGGTGCTCAACCAGCAGCTCGAACCGCTCGGGTGGCGGAACAATTCGGCGACGAACGTAAACGATGCTCTTGCCGTCTGGCGTTTCGAGCGTCACGGTTGCAATGCCGTAGTAGCGGCTGGTGATTGAGAACATTTCCACCTCACGGGATTCTGGTTATGCCCAGCGCGCTAAGAGTTCCGCCTTGGGCTTTTGTAGCCAGACTTTCCTTCTGCTGGTGATAAGACATAAACAGGCTGTTGCCTTTGTGATCGAACGGCAGATCATTCACGCTCAACACGCGCATGCCGAGGCTGACCTTCGCGCGAATCGGATTGAGCGCAGGATCGAACGCTTCTTCGGTGATGCTGAAATCAGTGAGGCGAACCGGGAGCACGCGATTCTTGCTCCAGATGAAAAGCGCGAGAGGCGTTTCCATCGGCACGATCTCGAGCGTCCCGCTGCTGGCTAGGCTGTTGTTCGTTTGAATCTGGCTGTTGGCGGGATAGACGATAGTCTCAAGCGCCGCAAGCTGTGGATGGATACCCGACTGCGCCGCGTTCGGATTCTGATCGGGAGCTTCGAGTTGATCTGTAGCATCTATCTCGACGTCGACCTTGATCGTCTCGACTGGTGGCCCCGTTAGTCGCAACGCCTCGGAGCGGTCGCCTCCTTCTGGGATACCTTTTATCTGCAGCGTGCGGCTCA
>DATFWM010000339.1:0-2491 GCA_035259295.1 Blastocatellia bacterium
GTCGCTGAAAAGCACGAGGCGGGCTTTGCTTTGAACCGAGACAGTATGGGAATGCCATGAAGACTTCGAGAGCGCCGGCGAAATTATTGGTCCCGTAGCTTCGAGTAGCGCGGTAGAACTTTCGTATTGAACCAGGATGCCGGGAGGATGTCCGGCGTTGACAAACTCCACAACTCCTTTTCCAATCCGCACGCAAATGAGACTTATGAAGTGGCGATCTCCGAAAGCGCGTATCCCACTTGAAATTCTTTCCACCACGCTCGCGGGCTCATAGCCTTCGTTACTGGACGAATGAAAGGCGGACTTAACGATGCCGGTCAGCATAGCGGCGCTCGCGCCATGTCCTGAAACGTCCGCCACCAGCAGTGTTGCCTGATCCGGCCCGACGGGCGCGTAATCATAAAAGTCTCCGGCAAGTTCCGAGCAGGGAAGGTAACGCGCAAAGACAGTGATTCCTCCCAGGTGAGCTTGCTGGGGAGGAAGCAGAGCATGTTGAAACGCCCGCGCCTCTGCGAGCTCTTTTTCGATCCGCTCCAGATGTTTCCGGTTTTCGAGTTCAAGGCGTTTGAGTTCCAGACATTTTGCCACAAGGGTCAACAGCACTTCACGATCGAACGGCTTCTGGAGAAAGTAGAAAGCATCTTTTCGAATGGAACGAATCAGCTTCGCATCCAGTTCGTGAGTGCTGCCGGTCATGAAAATGACTTTCAGCTCAGGATCGATCGCTTGCAACCGTTCCATCAACTCGAAACCATCCATGTCCGGCATCTGAACGTCAAGAATGGCGAGCGCAGGTTTGAAGGCTTCGGCAAGACCAATGGCATCGCGAGGTGACCGCGAGCTCGCGACTTCGTACTCGTGGCCCAGTACACGCTCGACGGAGCGGATCATGCCCGGTTCGTCGTCAACTACAAGAATTCGCGAAAACGTCACGCCATTCTCCCACCGGTTCTCTCGTCGACGACCGGCAGTGATACCTTCATTTGAGTACCCAATCCCACCTGGCTATCGATCTGCAGTTCGCCGCGCGCATTCCAAACGATGGACCGGCAAATGGACAATCCCAGGCCATTGCCGTTGGGCTTGGTGGTGAAGAACGGTTCCTGTATTCGAGACATGTGGTTCGGCGGGATTCCGCAACCCGTATCCCGGATCGCGATTTCGACCCTTTCACCGACTCGCTCGATCGCTATCGAAAGCGTACCGCCCTGAGGCATAGCATCTCTCGCGTTCACCACGAGATTCAAAAGGAGTTGTTCCAGATCTCCCTGGCCTACTGAAATATTGGGAACCATCTGTTTCAGCTGGAGATCCAAACGGATTCCCTGCCGCTCCAGGCCGTCTCTGACAATGGCGAGCGTACCATCCAGGGCTCGACGCACATTGGCCTGCGCACTGCCTTGACTGGCTCCTTTTGCCAGGGACAACATTCCACCAAAAATTCTGCAACAGGTTTGCAATGATTGCTCGATTTGCCGAAGGTCGTCTTCCAGGACGTCTCTCTGCAGCCGATCTGATTGAATGTCAGCCTGAATCTGTTGGACTAGGGGCAGCACTGCTCCGAGAGCATTGTTGATGTCGTGTGAGACTCCGCGAACCAGGTTGGCGACCGCGTGTTTTTTCTCCGCTTCCAGCATCTTGGTTTCGAGCGTTAACGCTCTTTGTGAATTCTGGATCGCGACGGCAGCAAGCGGCACGAACCGCTGCAGCAGATCGGCCTCGTAAGGGCCAAAGGAAGCCGGTTGGAGCGACGCTACCTTCAGCACGCCCAGGACGCCTTCACGCGTTGCGAGGGGCGCACACAACATCGCGGATTCGCACAAATCCGAATTCGAGTTTGCGCCAGTGTTGTAGTCCAACAGTTCCGCCAAAGCCGCCGATTTTTGCCCCAGCCATTCGTGCCACCTTCCGTTCTGGCGCTTGAAGGCATAGACCGAACTGTCTTGCGTCAGATTCCAAAGCTGATCGTTCAAAGGTAATCTCATGCCGATCCGGCGGCTCTTTCCCTTGACCCAGGCAATCTGTTCGGCGACGAGATCCAAGGCATTCTCGCGGTGATCGCAAATGAGAAGCGCCGACGAGTGGTCGTAATGCGTCAATGATCGCAGGCCGTGAAGGATGTGGTAGAAGAGGTCCTGTGGTCGTAGTTGCTCCATGATCTTTCGATCGATGCGTGCACGTACCTCAACAGTCCGTTGCCAGTCGAGGACCTCCATTGATTCTGAAATGACCCTGGCGATTCGCCAGAGTGCCCGGGCCGAATGCCGCTCAAAGTCGTGCGGGCCTCTCACAGCGAAAACGGCCCAAAGGCGTCCACGACGACTGACCGGCGCCATGATGACATTGCGAGGAATCGTAACCTTTTCTTTACGTAAGAACCCTCCGAGCAGATCCAAGTCCCACTCGCCTCGGCGCGGAATCACGGAGACCAATTCAGTTTGCCAGCTCCCCGGAGAAAGAACCGCGAGGCAGCCATCGTCGACCTTGAAAT